>JAESTD010000302.1 GCA_016763755.1 Mucilaginibacter sp. | reverse complement strand
GGTTAGCAGGGGTTTGGTTTGGGTAAATAACATTTACCATGCAAATGTTCACTTAATCCTACTCAAAAAGTTAATAATCATATCATTGTTACATATTATAATATGTAAGCAATATGATTGTTACATATATAAAAGCAAAAGCCCCGCATAAGCGGGGCTCGGGGCAATTATCATTAAAACCCTGTATTGATTTTTATACAGGAAGTGGCTGCTAATTAGTTTCTTATGCCAAATGTTGAAGCAACCTGGCTAAAATTACGCACATTTAAACCCGGATGGCTGAAAGACAATGTACCTAAGGTTGTACCCGGTATGATCACCACACGGAAATCTAATCCTGATGAAGTAGTGAAATTGGCTTTAATATCTACGTAACCTGCACCATAGTTTGAAACGCTTAACGAACGATAGCTTTCGCTGTAAGGAAGCGCATAGTAGTTGGTAGTTTGGCCGCTAACTCTAAAGTATACCAATACCAAACCTTTATCAACAATATCCTGTGTTATAGCCGGGATAGAGAATCTGGTTAGGCCGGTAAGGGTTACGCCTTTATTAACAAGTACAAAGCTTTGTACGTTGGCGTTGCCATCTTTACCATCTTGTCCGTTTGCACCGGCAGCACCCGTTGCACCGGTAGCTCCTGTTGCGCCGGTAGCACCTGTTTCTCCTTGAGCACCTGTTGCGCCAGTAGCGCCTGTTGCACCAGTAGCACCTGTTGCTCCGTCTTTGCCGTCAGTACCGTTTGCACCGGCAGCGCCCGTGTCACCTTTGGCTCCTTGTGGGCCTGTTGCGCCGGTAGCACCTGTGGCACCGGTAGCTCCAGTAGCACCTTTAGGGCCGGGAGTGGTAGATTTTCTACAAGCTCCAAAGCTAAGGCAGCAAATCGCGAATGCAGTAAATAGTAATGTAGTTTTCTTCATGAGTTGATTTTATTGGAAATTTAAAAGTCTACTTAATTTGTGTATTAGCCTTCTACGAGGCCTTTAACAATAGGTTTCAAAAAAACCTCAACTCATGAAATAAATTTACTTAAAACGCGTTTTGGGCGCGATGTTTTTTCTGTTTTTTACCGGATTGTTGGGCGTAACTAATTTAAAATCAAATTAAAACCGTTTGAAATAAAAAAAGCGACCCAGGGTCGCTTTTTTTATCGTGAAACGAAATTTTACCAGAAGAATGAATATAATGCTACAATTATACCCCCAACTATAAGCGCACCTGCAGTAAATGCACGCGATGTTTTAAACATTGATGCCTCAACCTCCACCCATTCACTTTAACACCACGCCTTTGGTCGGCCATCGAGATGAAATACATACCGATTACGCACAGTATAAAGACAAAGCCCATACGGTCAATAAACGGGATCTCGTAAACACCTTTGCCATTATCTTTCGAAAATCCGTAAGGAGCCATAAACGCAAGGTTGGCAATTTGAGGTAAGAACTTAAAGATCACCGAGAAAATGAAACCACCAATGGTTGCGAATAAAGCGGCATTCGGCGTTGCTTTTTTCCAGAAGAAACCCAAAATAAACATGGCAAATATGCCCGGCGATACAAAGCCCGTATACTCTTGAATATACTGGAAGCCTTGTTTACCCTCGCCCATTAATTGCTCACCTATCAGAAGCGACATTATAACGCCTAAGCCCATAGCAACCGCAACTGAGATTTTACCCAGCGTAACCAACTTTTTATCGGTTGCGGCAGGGTTGATGGCTTTTTTATAAATATCTAAAGTAAAAATAGTGGCAATACTGTTTGCCTTACCCGCTAAAGAGGCTACAATTGCAGCCGTAAGTGCTGCAAATGATAATCCTTTTAATCCGTTAGGCAATAAATTTAAAAGCGATGGATAAGCTTTGTTTGGATCGTTAACACCCGATGAGCTTAGCATCTCTTGGTGGAACATACCTTTTTGGTAAAGCAAATAAACCGCAATACCCGGTATAACCACGATAATCGGCATTAACAGCTTAAGGAATGCAGCGAACAGGATACCGCCCCGTGCCGTTTTCAGGTTTGCGCCCAATGCCCTTTGCGTAATGTATTGGTTACAACCCCAGTAGTTAAGGTTAACGATAATCATACCACCAATTAATACAGATAAGCCCGGCATATCCATATAATTTGGATTGCTTTTGTCAAATATCATATGGAAGTGGTCGCTGGCCTCGGCCCGCATGATATTTAGACCTGTCCACATGCCGGTTGTTCCCGATTTTTCACTGATGAGGTTAAGGGCAAGGTAAGTAGCTACTAATCCGCCTAACACCAGTACAAACACTTGTATAACATCCGTGTAGCCAATAACTTTCATACCCCCAAGGGTGATAATAACGGCAAACACCGCCAACCCGATAATACATACATATATATTGATCCCGGCGATGCCGCTTATTGCCAACGCACCCAGGTAAAGGATCGACATAAGGTTGACCACGATATATAGCAATAACCAAAAGATAGCCATTACCATTGCCACCGTACCGTTATACCTTTCATGCAAAAACTGCGGCATGGTAAAGATCTTATTGCGCAGATAAATAGGGATGAAAAATATGGCTACCACAATAAGGGTTGCAGCTGCCATCCACTCGTAAGTAGATATGGCCAGCCCCATTTTAAATGCCGAACCACTGGTGCCAATGAATTGCTCGGCAGATATATTTGATGCGATAAGCGATGCACCAATAGCCCACCAGGTTAATGAACCCTCGGCCAAAAAATAATCTTTTGAAGTAGCGTCAGCATTATGCTTGCGTTTATACACCCAGTAGCCATAAAAGGCCACTATCAAAAAGTAGATCAGAAAGACGATCTTATCGCCTATGGTAAGAGAATTCATTTGTGTGGTTTAATTGGGTTTAATTGGTTGAGGATTAAATATAACTATTAATAGGTTTTTAATTGTTGGTGATGGTAATATTTTGATTGTATGCGTAAAATCCTACTGATTTTGAAGGGTACGCACTTGTATCTATGCTTAAAAGCAACATGTGTTGATCTGGATTTAAAGTTATGTACCCGGTTTATAAAAAAAGGTATTGAAAAACGAATTTAAACTAAATTTTTAAAAACTGTGTTTTTGACGGAAATAAACCCAAAAAAGGGCAAAATCACTTTTTTGAAAAAAAAATTGTGAAATAAAAAACGAAGCGTATATTTGCAGTCCCAAACGGAGTGGTAGTTCAGCTGGTTAGAATACATGCCTGTCACGCATGGGGTCGCGGGTTCGAGTCCCGTCCATTCCGCTAAAAAGGTAACATTACCAAGCAAAACCCTTCAAATGATATCATTTGAAGGGTTTTTTGTTTTACGGCCAAGCCAAATTATTCAAGTTTTCGCAAGGAAAATGACAATAATTCGGGAGTTAATAGCCGAGCCACAAAACAACTCCCGAATTAACTGATATATATCTGTATATCAACCTGTTCAGTGATTGCGCATCTTGATTTCAAGTGACTTAATTAACAATTTTGTTCACTTTAAAAGCAAGTTAAAACAACATGAGAACTATGCTCGCCGTGCTTTTCTGCCTGAGAAAGCCTAAGAATTATGAATCAGGTTCAGCCCCTATTTATTTGCGCATCACTGTGGATGGCAAACGTACCGAAATTTCCATTGGCCGGAAATGTAATCCTGACCGCTGGGATTTTGATACCGGCAGGGCGACCGGCAATAAAGAAGATGCCCGCTCCCTTAATGCTTTCATGAGCAGTATTGAGCATCAGCTTTACGAAATCCATAGACAGATGACTGCTGCCGATGAAACAGTAACGGTAGAAACCATTAAGAGTCGCTACACAGGTAAACTAGAACGTGCAAGAACCCTTGTGGCCATATTTGAAGACCACAATGAGAAGATGAAAGCTTTGATTGGGCATGAGTTTGAGAAAAGCACCTGGCAGCGTTACGAAACAGCTTTAATGCACACCAAGGATTTTATGCAATGGCAATATAATATTACTGATATCCCCGTTAGCAAGATCAACTTTGCATTCCTGAACGATTTTGAATACTACCTTCGGACTGTCCGTAAGTGCGCCAATAATTCTGCTATAAAATATATTAAGAACCTCGGTAAGATCGTGCGGATCTGTCTGGGTAATGGCTGGCTGACAATCGATCCATATCTGAATTATAAGCCACGTACCCAAAAGGTTTACAGGCAGGTACTCGACACTAAAGAGCTTGACCGGTTGACAAAAAAGAAAATCCCGAACGCACGCTTACGCACGGTAAGGGATATTTTTGTTTTCAGTTGTTACACGGGGCTGGCCTACGTTGATGCACGAAAGCTTAAACGTTCTGAACTGGTAAAAGGAATTGACAACAAAACCTGGATATATACCCAGCGCCAAAAAACAGATACACTTTCCCGTATCCCTGTCTTACCTGTGGCAGCAGGTATTATTCGCACCTACGATAAGCATCCGCAATGTATCGCTGAAAACCTATTATTACCTGTTATGAGTAATCAAAAAATGAATGCTTACTTAAAAGAACTTGCAGGTATTTGTGATATTGAAAAGGAACTCACTTTTCATATTGCCCGCCACACGTTTGCCACTACCGTTACCCTAAATAATGGTGTACCCATTGAAACGGTATCTAAAATGATGGGGCATACCAGCATCAAGACCACGCAGATATATGCCAAAGTTTTGGATCATAAAATCAGCGAAGACATGTCGCAATTAGAGGCTAAACTGTTACCAAAGAAACGTGTAGCCAAGACCGCCTAAATATCAACATTCATAATTCTTAATATTTCAATTTTTATATTTGTATGAGAACATTCCGTCAAACCATGAGTAACAACGCAGCAATCGACTTACGTTTAAAATCCTTTTTTGATCTATCAGAAGAAGAAAGGCAGGAACGACTTAGGCCGACCTACGAAGCGATGAAAAAGGAAAAATTTGCTAAAGGTGGTTACATCACATATTACGATCCCTCTGTTTGCCCAACTACGTCCCATGCGGTACACGAATACGTTGACCGCAAGGACTTGATGTGGATGGACGATAAATATCAGGAACACTTTATAAAAACCCTTTAATCTTATGTCAAACCCGCAACTATTATTTGTCGCGGGGCCAAATGGAGCGGGAAAATCGACTTTCTCTAAAGATTTGTCGAAACCTGGTGCCATTATTTTTGACGTGGACAAAGTTGTTGCACAGATAGAGGCCCAATCACCTCATATGCCTAAACGACGCATATATGAGGAAGCGACTAAAGATTTTTTTAGACAGGCGAATACCGCTGTTAAAGATAGACGGCATTTTACTTTGGAAACAAATTTCAGAGACGAATCATTGATGGATGTTGTTGCTCATTTTAAAGCGCACGGTTATGCCACCCAGTTGATTTATTTGACTTTAGATAGTATTGAGCAATCTGTTTTCCGTGTGAATGAAAGAGTTAAAAACGGTGGACATTTTGTAGATATAAAAAACATTCAACAGAACTACGATTTAGGGTTGGAATATATCGAACGGTTTGCCGATCACTTTGATAACGTAGAGATCGCTGATGCTTCAAAAAGTAACCAACATTTTCGTTCCTTGCTTAGCATCCAAAATCGAAGCGTTGTTTATCAAAGTATTAATATACCCGAAAAGTTTGTCGATCGGATAAACTCTATTGTCGAGAAATTCATACCACCTTCGCCTACACAAGAATTGCGACCTTACAGAGGCCCAAGTCGTTAACATACTTCCTGTCAGCCGCTTCAAATGGAGCGGCTTTTTCATTTTCCGGAAAATGAGGACAAATACTTTTGTGCCCAGGTATCTACAGCTTTTACTATTTCATCAGCTTTCGCAAACGGGTAAGTTTTCTCCACGTAAGTTTTAAATTTCTTTTTAACAGAATCATCCTGCCAATCCATAACAGAAAAAATAATCGGATCTCCTTTTTGCGGGCCATCTTTAAATCCATAAAGCGGCAAATACGGAGGCGCATAAAAAAAGGAATTTTCTATCAACTTATTATAAAAGTCGGCTTTAAACATACGTTTAAAGTCATGAAGCAAGTCATACGGGTTCACTGTAGAGACCGCATTTTGTATAGCGTCCCGCATATACGGGTTTCCCTCGTCCCAAAAGAAATTAAACAGGTATTCAAAAAAGCCACCTTCCAGCATATCACACAGATCAGTGCTCATGCCATCATATGATGCTTTGAAAATGTCGAGCGAAAAAGCATCACCAAGTTGTTCAATACAATACTTAATAATCACTTCTTCCCTGCTCTTTACAAACTCCAACGATGGCCCTCTAGAAACTATACCCGGAACAACGATCAAATACTTACGCTTTGAGAGTAACTGGAAATAATAGCTTTTAAAAAAGATGCTTTTTCGTTCGTGAGTAATCTGTATGTATAAGGGAAATGTCGGCGTACCATGAAAGTCCACTTGTTTAAGCCTGTCATTCAAATATGTTTTGTAACCGATCTTCCCCATTATTTAAGTACCTGCCAATGATGATTTTTCAAATGTAATATATCTCTCGTTAAATATATTTCAGTGGAATGATACAAAAATAAGAAATGTTTTGATATTATTTTATTCTATCAAAACATTAACTAAATTTGTTCTGCATCATTTAGGCATTTCAACGATTCTCAAATAGATGTTGATAGTCGTTAGGAGCATTGATAATTAATTTTTACTGTTTTGCAATTTAAACAAATCAAATATGGCGGCAATTGAAGTGATCACGAAAGACGATTTGAATGATTTTAAAAAAGACCTGCTCCAGGAGATCAGGCAAATGATCGAGCCTGTAGAAAGCCAGGGGAAAAAGTGGCTTAAAAGTGTAGAGGTAAGAAAGCTTTTAAATATATCACCAGGCACCTTACAAAACCTGCGTATCAATGGCACACTAAGGTTTGCCAAAATTGGCGGAATGCTTTATTACAAGTTGGAAGATATTCACAAACTGTTAGAAGGAGGTGTAAAATGAAAGCCTTATCATCTTCAATGGATTTAAAAGGCTATTCAAAGTTATTCAGATCACTGGGTAAGGATGAGCGGTTGTTTCCCACACATGTCAGTCTTTTCTCAGGGCTTTTCATTTTTTGGCAGCGCTCAGGCTATCAGCGTCCATTTAAAATAAGCAGAAGCGGTTTAATGGCGACGTCAAGAATTGCATCCACCGCCACTTATCAAAAGTGCATTAAAGAGTTACGGGACTTTGGTTACATCCTCTATCTGCCATCCTATCACCCGACAAAAGCAAGTACGGTTGACTGGCCGGAAAACTGGAAAGTAAACGACTCTGAAAGCCATGTTGGTAATAATATATCTATGTAACTGGATAAATTGTTATCCAGCTATTTTGTATTGGGATAACCACATAAACATATATCAGTGTACCAATTTACCGGCATATCAATTTATTACTCAATTATCTCAAGAATGATATTACCCACCATTCAAGTCCACTCCCTCAAGTACTTCTCTTGGCCATTAAAAATGGTTGTCGCGCGAAGTGCGACAACCATTTTTAATATCAACTGTGCAAATATGGATGGCTACCTGGCTTGTCCCATAAGGGAGCAAGCGGAAGTTGGGCAGAGCCCTACTTTGCTTGCTTTTTGCGCTGCAAAAAGGGTTTGAAGTATCCTCCGGGGATACTTGCCTGCTCCTACGGCTTTAAAAAGGCCAATTTCAGGATACTTAATGGTATCCCATATAGCTGGCTATCTGTACATCTATGTATCAAGATATATAGTTTAATGCCAGCAAAGTTTTAACAAAAAAATTGTGATGTATGCAAGACATTAACACCAGGTCGGTAAGGTATCCCGAAGCGGTCGATCAAAAGTTTGAGAAGATTGCCTTGAAATTGGGAAGGACAAAGCGACAGATATTTATTCAAATGGTAGATTATTTCTACAAAAGCAAGAAAGATCCAATGGATCTGAATGATGAAATGCTAAAGAACTCGCTCATAAAGAACCATAAAGATTTGATTGGCTTCATTAAAACCCAGGAAAATGATTTGCTGATACCTACCCGGCGGGAAGTAGACCGAATGGTTGAAGCATTTAGGAATGTTATAACTTTTTTTAACGAAACGTTGTCGCCAAGTTTAAATACAATGCTGGCCGGGCAGCAAACAGCATCAGACAGGTTTAAACTTATTGCTGATGTGATGAAGCGTGTAGAACTTCAACAAACCGGTAAAGACCAACTGAAGAAGCAATTTGTGTTGATACTGGAGGGCTACGTGAAAGCCAGGGAAAATATCAGTGGTTTTAATACCGGCCGGGAAAAGGAAGAATTGTTGTCAACTACAAAAGCACAAATAGAAATATTAAGATAAGATATGTTTATTAATATAACAGACAGCAAAACAGCAGATAACAAGGGCAGTGCAGGAGGGTTGGTCAATTATCTGGAAAAGGAGAATCGTTTAGATAATGCACAGCAAGAATATTGGTTTAATCAAACAGATAATCTTTATGCCGCCTATGAAGTAAGGCAAAAGATTGATAATAATATTGCTAAACTCGGCCGCAATGATGCAAAATTCTTCCTTGTAAATATCAGCCCGAGTCAAAAAGAGCTCAATCACCTGTTCGCAGAGAATAACCGGGAACAAGTTAAGGAACTACTGAAAGGTTATGCAGTATTGGTGATGGATGAATATGCGCGCAATTTTAACCGGGCCAATATTAAAGATAGCAATGACTTGATATGGTTTGCCAAATTGGAAAATTACCGCTATTACAGTTATGAGGATAAGGAAGTAAAGGAAGGCTTAAAAAAACGGGGAGAACGAAAGCCGGGAGAACAAATGCACATACAAGTGATTGTCAGCCGTAAGGATGCCGGCAATACTGTAAAGCTAAGCCCAATGAATAACTCACGCGGAAGAAATGTCGAACATTCTAAAAAGATGGGCGAATTTGACCGGGTAGCTTTCAAGCAATGTGGCGAGCATATTTTTGATCAACATTTTAAATTTGACCGTGGCTTGCATGATACTATGGCTTATGCCAATGTAATAAAAAACGGTAGCCTTGAACAAAGGCGCCAAATGGACATACTCTCTGCGGGAGAACAGTTTTCCCCTGATAAAGATCAAATAAAGGAATTAGCCGAAGGAGTTGCTCAGCATCAATTTACTACACCACAAAAAATGATGGCATCTACTGGTACAACAATCGGAAAGTTCTTAGATGTATTACTGGAGCAAACACATATTGCCGCCTCTCCCCAGTCAGACCGGCCAAAAAAGAAAAAGAAAAGAGGTCAAGGTTATCGTTATTAAAGTTGCTTGTAATCGATACAGTCTGTCTTTTAATAAAATTTGTTGATTGTCAATTTAATCGTAATATTGCAATATAGTTATGGGCATTACCAAAACGGACATATTCAACGAACAGCAAAACAAGCTGGCAGTGCAGTTAAAAGCCATTGCGCATCCCGCTCGTATCGCTATTTTACAGCAGATCATTAAAGCGAATGCCTGTATCTGCGGCGATCTGGTAGAAGAACTGGGGTTAGCGCAAGCGACCATTTCGCAGCATTTGAAAGAGCTGAAGAATGCCGGTCTGATACAAGGGACTATTGAGGGGGTGAGTGTATGTTATTGTATTGAGCCCAAAGCCTGGAAAGCCCTGCAACTGGAATTGAATATATTGTTTGGCTCTTACACAGAAAAGAACGATAGCTGCTGTTAAAATTTTTTGGCTTGATCTATCGTAATATTACAATAAGCAACAAATACAAAGCCATGAATAAAATAGAAGCCAACAATTGGAAAACCTTTAAGGATACCTTATTACAGCATCCGGACCTTGACCTGCAATTCCAATATGCAGAAGGCAAACTGGTAGATCCAGCTTACCATATCACCGAGATCAACAAGCGCCGATCACTTCCGTGGATTGCGGCGGCGTAATGAATGCCTGGACAGAAATTATCGTACAGCTTTGGGTGCCGGAGGGCGAACAGCAAGAGCGTTCGATGAAAGTAGGCAAAGCTTTATCTATCGTGGATATCGTCGAGAAAATGCTGCCACTGAACCCCGATGGTACAGTAAAGATCGAGTTCGGTAACTCTGAATTTGATACCCGCCAAATGTTCCCCAATGAAATGATCGTGAGTGAAAATGCTTTAATCGTTGACCTGCGCCCGGATGCGGTGCAATGCAAGGCTATTGGTCGCGGCGGCAATTGCGGCACGAATGATAAGGGTGAGGAATGTTGTGCGCCTGCGGTCGTTGAAAAACCAAAACTACAGTTAGTGAACCTGGCTGCACCCGCTGAAGCCTGCTGCACACCGGGCGGGGGCTGCTGTTAAACAACTTCATCATGGAGATCAAAGCTGCGCAACCTTACAAAGCAGAAGTAGTTGAACTTTTAAGTTTGGCCAAACTACCTTATGCAGATCTGCCGGAAACACTGAACAATTTCTTTGTCGCCATTAACGATGGCGAAGTCATCGGGGCCGCCGGAGTGGAGATCTACGGCAGTAATGGTCTACTGCGTTCGGTGGTCATTCACCCCAATTTCCGAAAACAAGGCATCGCCGCTCAACTCTTGCAAAAAATTGAAGCTACAGCCTTAGATCAAAACATGACCAAGCTTTTTCTGCTGACAGAAACAGCTCCTGGTCATTTTGAAAACCATGGCTTTAAACGCGTCAGCCGGGAAGAAGTGCCCGAACCGTTAAAAGCTTCATCCGAATTTTCCCATGTCTGCCCGGTTTCGGCAGTCGTTATGTCAAAACCTCTAATTAAATTATAAATGAAAAACATATTAGTGCTCTGTACAGGAAACAGCTGCCGCAGCCAAATAGCCGAAGGTTACCTGCGTTATTTTGCAGGTGACAAAGCAACTATTTACAGCGCAGGTATCGAAACGCATGGCGTAAACCCCAAAGCCATTGAGATCATGAAGCGTGATGGTATAGATATATCCGGCCATACTTCCAACAATGTAGATGAGTATGCCGATATCCCTTTCGACTACGTGATCACCGTTTGCGATAACGCGAAGGAGAATTGTCCTTACTTCCCAACCAAGGCTATTAAACTGCATCAAAATTTTCCGGACCCGGCCAAAGCTACTGGTACAGATGAACAAATTATGGAGCAGTTTCGCGAAGTGCGGGAAATGATCAGGCAATACGCAAGGAATTTCGTGAACGAAAACCTAAAGGACTAATGAGTATTGACCACTGCGCGCCGACTGTTGAAAGACAACGATTAGGCTTTATTGACCGTTACCTCACCTTGTGGATCTTCCTGGCGATGGCCATTGGTGTTGGCCTTGGTTATTTTTTCCCTTCATCGGCCACTTTTATTAATTCCTTTTCGAGCGGTACCACCAATATCCCGCTGGCCATTGGCCTGATCCTGATGATGTATCCGCCATTGGCCAAAGTGAAATACGAGAACATGGGCGAAGTATTCCGCAATACTAAGGTATTGAGCGCTTCGCTGATCTTGAACTGGATCATCGGTCCGATACTCATGTTTATTCTTGCCATCACACTATTGCGCGACCATCCTGATTATATGATCGGGCTGATATTGATCGGGTTGGCCCGTTGTATCGCGATGGTTGTGGTTTGGAACGAACTCGCTGAGGGCAACCGTGAATATGCCGCCGGCCTGATCGCTTTGAACAGTATTTTCCAGGTGCTGTTATACAGTGTTTATGCTTATATATTCATTACGATCCTGCCGCCCCTATTCGGCTTAAAAGGTCTGGCTGTTAATATTACGATCGCAGAAATTGCCAAGTCGGTCGGCATCTATTTAGGTGTTCCATTTGCAGCGGGCGTGATCAGCCGTTATACGCTCATTAAACTGAAAGGCGAAACATGGTTCAATACCAAATATGTACCCTTCATATCGCCGATAACTTTGATCGCCCTGCTATTCACTATTATCGTCATGTTCAGCTTAAAAGGTGATCTGATTGTAAAAATACCATTCGACGTAGTGCGCATCGCTATCCCATTAGTGATCTATTTTACCATTATGTTTATTGCCAGTTTTTTTATCGGCAAGTCATTCGGTGCCGATTATTCAAGATCGACATCTATTGCCTTTACGGCAACCGGTAACAATTTTGAGCTGGCTATCGCTGTTGCCATCAAGTTGTGCTAACCCCTAAAAAAACATTGATTTTTGAAT
>JAESTD010000301.1 GCA_016763755.1 Mucilaginibacter sp. | reverse complement strand
GGCGGTTTTGATGAGTTGTGCCAATACGCCATCTAGATGCAGTTGATGGTGTTCATCTGCACCAGGTTCTCTAACAGGAAACGATCGCGGATCTTATCGGTTTGATAGCTCCTGAAATCATCAGGATGCACGGCATGTATTACTTTCAAAGCTTTCGGTAAATGGGTTATCGTAAAGGTAGGGCAATTGTAATACAATGCATTTTTATTAGGAAGAAAAACGGGGCAAATTTCTACGCAAACGTTGTAGCAAACGCCTTACTCAAACGTTATCGTAGAAATATAGGGGGTGTTTTGGCTTAACCTATTGCATAACCTCGTATTATTGAACTTTATAAGGCCCTGCATCACCAATTATCAATTATTACCTATGAAGATGAGTAAGAAAATAGGACTGCTGGCCGGTTTATGCCTGCTGTGGTTTACCGCAGCACAGGCACAAACCGTGTCAAAAAAGGATGCCGAAAAATGGCTGAAAGGAAGAAGCTGGAGCGGTGGCACCGATCTGAAAGCATCGGCATCGATAAACGCGAATACCTTTTACCAGCAATATCAGGCTAACAAATCGGTTTGGGAAAAGATATTTGCCTATATCAAAGCGACCGATTTGAATAACCTTGCACCCGGTAAATACCCTATTGATGGTGATAACGCTTTCGCTATCATTACCGAAGCACCATCTAAAGAGGAAGATAAGGCCAATTGGGAATCGCATAGAAATTATATCGATTTTCAGTATGTGATACGCGGTAAAGAAAAAATTGGCGTGGCTGAAGTAAGCAAAGCTACCGTAACCAATGCCTATGATGCCACTAAAGACGTTGCCAATTACACCGCCGACGGTAAATACTATGTTGCAGAGCCCGGTACTTTTTATTTGTTTTTTCCGCAAGATGCCCACCGCCCCAATATTAAGGTAGATGGGTATGATGTGGTAAAAAAGATGGTGATCAAAATTAAAGTGGCTAACTGATATGAAGCATTTAACTATATCACTTCTTTTAGCAACGGCCTGTACCACCAGTTTTGCGCAAAGCGATTACAAAATGGTATTCCCGTTTGCGGCACATCAGGCGGATGTGATGCTGAAAGAAACCGAAGCAGCAAAAGCATCAGCAAAGCCAAACGAACTGATACCCCGTAACCTGCAGTCCAACGGCGATCTGCATTTGATAAATACCGCCGATTGGTGCAGCGGATTCTTCCCCGGTAACCTGTGGTTTTTATATGAGCAAGCCGGCGATAAGCGATGGGCCGATAAAGCCAAACCTTTTACCACCTTGCTGGAAGCCGAACAAAACAACAAAGGCACGCACGACCTTGGTTTTATGGTATACAACAGCGTAGGCAACGCCTACCGCTTAACTCACGACGCACATTATAAAGATGTGGTGGTACAAGCAGCCAAAACGCTTATCACCAGGTTTAACCCCGCTGTAGGCTGCATCCGCTCATGGGATTGGAATAAGGACGGTACCTGGAAATTTCCCGTGATCATCGATAACATGATGAACTTGGAGTTACTATTTGAGGCTACCAAACTTACCGGCGATTCTACTTTTTACAAGATTGCCGTTACACATGCCAACACTACTATCAAAAACCATTATAGACCTAACTACAGTTCCTTCCACGTAGTGGATTACGACCCTGAGACCGGTGCCGTACGCCACAAGCAAACTGCGCAGGGCTTCGCCGATGGCTCTGCCTGGGCGCGCGGGCAAGCCTGGGGGCTGTACGGCTTTACCCTTTGCTACCGCGAAACCCATAACCCGGTTTATCTGCAGCAAGCAGAGCATATTGCCAAATTCATTTTTACTAATCCCAACATGCCTACCGATCTGGTGCCATACTGGGATTACGATGCAACTGACCTGAAAAGCCAGCCACGCGATGCTTCTGCTGCAGCCATAGCGGCATCGGCATTATACGAGTTAAGCACATTCAGCAAGAATGGTAAGCAATACAAAGCTACTGCCGATAAGATATTAAGTAGCTTGCACAAAGGTTACGAAGCCAAACCAGATAGCGCACGCGGGTTTTTACTTCTGCACAGCACTGGTCATAAACCGGCCAATAGCGAAATAGATGTGCCCATTATCTATGCTGATTATTACTATCTGGAAGCACTGTTAAGGCAAAAGCGACTCGCTGAGAAAAAGCCGGTTATCAATGTGGCAGGCACTTTAAAGAATTAAATTATCCGATACGATACATAATGAGTTTAGAACAAACATGGCGCTGGTATGGTCCTAATGATCCGGTTTCATTGAGTGATATTAAACAGGCCGGTGCTACCGGAGTTGTTACCGCTTTGCATCATATCCCCAACGGCGAAGTTTGGCCGGTTGAGGAAATCATCAAACAGAAAAATATTTTGGAGGCCGCCGGACTAACATGGTCGGTAGTGGAGAGTGTGCCGGTGCATGAGGATATCAAAAAACGCAAAGGCAACTTTAATCAATATATTGAAAACTACAAGCAATCGCTGCTTAACCTGGGGCAGTGCGGTATTGACATTGTTTGCTACAACTTTATGCCGGTGCTGGATTGGACACGTACTGATCTGGATTACCTGATGCCGGATGGTTCTACCGCTTTACGTTTTGATATGGTGGCTTTTGCCGCCTTTGATATTTATATTCTTAACCGCCCTAATGCGGATGCAAGTTATCCGGATGCCATCCGAGATAGCGCAAAAACATACATTGATGCTCTGGATGAAACAGGGAAAACATTGCTTACCAAAAACATCATCGCAGGCCTGCCTGGTGCTGAGGAAGGCTACACAGTTGACGAGTTTTTAAAAGTATTGGCTGCTTACGAGGGCATTGATGCTGTGGCATTAAAAGCTAATCTTTCTTATTTTCTTCAGCAGGTGATTCCTGCGGCTGAGCAGGCAGGCATACTGATGTGTATCCACCCCGATGATCCGCCGTATGATATCCTGGGGCTACCGCGGGTAGTGAGTAACCAACAGGATATACTGGATATTTATAATGCGGTGGATAGCAAACATAACGGCCTTACTTTTTGCACGGGCTCATTTGGTGTGATAGAAAGCAATGATCTGCCTGCCATGGTAAAGCGCCTTGCCGACAGGATCCACTTTATTCATCTGCGCAGTACCAAACGCGATGAATTAGGCAACTTCCACGAAGCAGATCACCTTGCCGGTGATGTAGATATGTACGAGGTAGTGAAAGCTCTGCTGGAAGAACAACAAAAACGTAAAAAGGAAGGGCGCAAAGATACCCGTATGCCTTTCCGTCCGGATCATGGCCACAAGATGCTGGATGACCTGCATAAGAAAACCAATCCAGGCTATTCTGCCATCGGGCGTTTGCGTGGATTGGCAGAACTGCGGGGATTGGAGATGGGGATCAAACGAGCGTTTGGATTGTAGCTAAAACCCTCTGTCATTTCGAACGAGCGATAGCGAGGAGAACCGTAACGAAGTGGAGCTCATCGAAGATAAATCTTGTTATTAATGCTAAGATCTGCGCTTGCCTTATCTAACAAGATTTCTCGTCGCCCCGTTACACAATCCCGCCCTTCTGCTCGCTCGAAATGACAGGGTTAAATTTTATCGTCTTCTTCCTCTTCCGGCGTTATCTCTGGTGGTATCTCATCCGGTGCTTCTTCGGGGATTTCGCGTGTTTTAGGGTCGGCAGGCTCTGTTATTTCCGGTTTTTCAACACGTGCCGGCATTTCTTCCGGCTCATCAGGGATGGTTTTATGTTGCTTGCTCATAAATAATTAAGCAACTACGCAGGCAATTGTTTCGGCAAAAGTTATAGATGAGCTCCCTTTGTAGGATTATACCCAAAGTGCTTTTTGAACGCGAACGAGAAATGTGAGAGATCTTCAAAACCTGCCTCAAGGTAAACTTCTGATGGCTTGCGTTTATGCTCTACAATCAGATAATGCGCCAGCTCCAGCCGCTTTTGGGTTAACCACCTGCCCGGCGTGATGCTGAAGGTCTCTTTAAAATCCTTTTTAAAAGTTGTCAGGCTTCGGCCGGTAAGATAGCCGAATTTCTCCAACGGAAGATTGAACCTAAAATTGGTTTCCATAAATCCCGCCAGATCCAGCTTGCCGGGGCCTTCAAAATAACCAAGCAGTCCGTCGGTTTTCGGGTCGATGGCACGGAGTACCCTTACGGCTTCATCAACTTTAAAAGCGGCAATATCTGTAGGCAAGGCATCCGTTAGTTCAAAATACGGTTGCAGCGATTGAAACAGGCTTTTAAGTAAAGGATGTTCATCAAACACCACCGGCAAATTACTGCGCTGAACTGTTGGCGTTATTTTGTTTGTCGTATAGTACTGCCGCAGTTTTTCTTTACGGAAGATAACCGATATAGCCAGGCAAGGCTCGCCGTTTGCGGGCAATTTGCTCATGCGGCCCAACTGATCGCAGGGGAACAGCACGGTATCGCCGGGCAGGAAACGGAAGCTGCGGTCGGCGGCGGCGATCCTTACTTCGCCGGATACCACATGCACCAGCGCGGGGTACGGCAGCGTAAGCTCACGGCTGTAGTGTACCTCTTTTTTGCAGGACACGAATATATCGGCTACTTCCATATCGTAAAGTTACGGTTTATCAACAAGCTTTAAACGGATCAGGCTTTCGGCAGTGGCCACAATGGCGTCCTGTGTGGAACGCGGCGACCAGCCTAATACTTCTATAGCTTTGGCGCTGGTGGTATTCATAATAATGCCAAGCAACGGCACAATGCTTTTGGCAATAGGATCGGTAAGTGCAGCAATGCGCAGCAGGGTATTCGGTATTTGTTTGGTACTCACTTTTGCAGCAGCATCGCCCAGGTTGTTCTTCAATATTTTTGCAACTTCTGCCAGCCAGATACTTTCGCCGGCCGTGGCTATAAAGCGTTGGCCATTGGCGGCAGGGTGGGTCATGGCACGCAGGTGCAGGTCGGCAACATCGCGTACATCCACAAAG
>JAESTD010000300.1 GCA_016763755.1 Mucilaginibacter sp. | reverse complement strand
TTACTTACAGTTGCGCGACAGCCCGTGATTTACACACGGTTCCCTTTTAATTCCGGCCCATGCCGGAAACCATTTACAGTTGTTATAATTATGAAAAGAACGATGTTATGAACGACAAAATGAATTGTTATTAGATAACTTACAAAGCTATAAATTAGGTATTAACCACTTTAATTGATTATTAATTAAGTTGAAAAAAATAAATCTTTGAATATTTACGGTAAAATCAACTTTATATATTTGATTTTAATTAGGCAAAAAGTGAATTACACTATGAACGAACTACTTGATCAAACTGATTTGCAGCTGTTGAAAATATTAGGAGAGGATTCAAACATATCCACAAAAGATTTGGCTGCAAAGGTTAATCTATCGCCATCGCCGGTATTTGAGCGTTTGAAAAGGCTACAGACCGGCGGTTTCATTAAAAAATATATTGCAGTGATCGACGCTGAGAAGTTAAATTTTGGGCTGATTATATTCTGTAACATAAAGCTAAAACAACATGACAAAGGAATAGGCACTGACTTTGTTAACGACATTATGCAAATTAATGAAGTGGTTGAATGTTACAATATATCAGGTGATTACGATTTCCTCTTAAAAGTTTATGCCCGGGATATGAAGCACTACCAGGATTTTGTTTTTAACAAGTTGGGGTCAGTAAAAAGTATAGGCAGTACGCATAGTACCTTCGTTATGTGCGAAAACAAAAACACATACAATGTTAACCTTTAGTAATGCAAAACAACTTAGAATGCCCGGTAAAGGGGGAAAGATTCATGAGAGCGTGTGCGGTTAGTTGCTCCTTTTGTTGTTTTGCTGAATGTTTAAAGTATTTGCGGATAGTACTACTATGCAGAATGCTGAGCTTTTGGTAAGCGTGCGTTTTTTTTGATCCACAGGTACAGCATGATAAAAATAACGATATAAACTGTTATGCTGAAAGCCTCATGATGATACTGGAAATTAACCTGCTGAGAAGGGAAAAATTTTAATAAAAGGGCCAAACCTGATATCCTGATAACATTCAATAGGTACACTGTTAAAATTGAAATTCCGAGTAGTCTTGCCTTTGGTTTCCAAGGTGCTGGAAATGCAGTCACAAATGCGATAAGGAAACTCATGACGTTCAATCCAAGGCAATCATAATTGATGCTCAAAATCGGGCCATCTATTACCATTATTTCAGTGGCATTGTGGTATGTTATACAACCAAAGGCTTTGATTATCCAGGTACTGGGGATAATGAGCGCGTTACGCAAGCCCTGTATATAATCAAAATGTGACGAGACAAAGGCGTTATAAAATCTGCCGGTTGGTGTTGTTGCGCTGTAAATGAACTTATTGAAGCCTGCTAACAAAAAATAGAGAATGAACATTTTTAAAACAAAGAATACTGCTATTTTATTTCCTTCTCTTTTATTGTCAGCCTGTGATTTTAGATCATCCATTATGTAAATATAATAGGTAAGTTATTGTTACGATTATAATTTAGATTTATCAAATTGCTTCTGAAAAGTCATTCTAATTTGCGAGTTCAATAACATTTCGTGCCCGCAATACACGAAAGATAATGTACATAGTTACATAACTCCAGAAAACGTTATTTAACATAAACTCAAGGCAGTTTCCGCGCCAGTATATTTGAAACAAACCTGCAAATATAACAGACGTTCCAAGAAAATACCCGCCAAATAATTCATCTGCTTTTTGAGCAATACGTTGCGCCGAATAACCATAAAGGAACAACCCTATCCAAATACCAATAGTTCCATACGACAAATAGCAATCAACTATGTAGGCAGGTTTGGCCGATACCTGAGAGTTCACACTTGTTACCTGCGCCCGGTATACGCGCTCCATTACAACATTTTCAACATTAGGTTTCCCGGGCCAAAAAAAACGCGGCACAATCATGCCAATTGCGTTTTTTACAATTTCGAATTGATAATATGGAGTAAAATATGGTGTATTATCAGCGTATTGGACAAACATTTTAATTTCAGATAATCTATCTGTTAAAAATGCCCAGTTATCGTCTAATAGCCCCTCTTTACCGCTTTCTAAAACGGCGTTGATGCTTTCATCTCGTGCTGTTATTATATCTACACCACTGCCTGCTAATTTTCTGAAATTGCCAATGAATGTCGGCAAAACAAAAAAGAGGAACATCAACAATAGGCTAAATGCAGGAATTATTTTTTTTCCGAAAATAGGAAGTAGGTACACGCCAAGTAATAAAACGCACACTATTACCGGTTCCTTAAAGCCAGACGACAGGGAACTTAATAGATTTAATAAGAATAATCCAAGCGCAAAGTAATAATTGCCCTTCTTTTTTTCTCGAATAGCAAAGGCCAAACCTACAGTACCCGATACGAAACTTAATCCTGTAAACTGAACGCTAAACTGGCTTAACGAACCAATTTTAGCAAATAGGAGGCCTAACGGAAAACAAATTACAGACATACCCAGCAATAAATTGCTGACCGACGGAGCGTAGGCTACGTGTAGTTTTTTAACAGGATATTTCATTGCCATGAAAATACCATGCACTAAAGCTGCGTGCCCTAAAACGTAATAACGTTGGCACTGTGCTACAGAAGCAAAAGTAGAAGCATCGAAGCCGAATGTTCCACCCACAAAATCGAAGTATTTATATCCTAAAATACTTAGGTAATAAAAAATCGAAGTGCAACTCATATATCCGGCAAAAATTAGCTGCATAAAAAAAATTGGCCGCATTAACTGTTGCGTGATCGGGTAGTCTGATGGAATAGCTTTGAGAAAGCCACTAAAAGATATAAAAAATATGAAAAAAGAACCTAACCAGGCAATCAGATATGAGACATGCGAGTCTGCTTTCAGCAAAAGAGCAAGAATAAAAGGCAAATAAATAATAAGATATCTAAATGGGCTGTTTTTAATCATTATTTAGACCATTTGAGAAACTTTCATTTCGATAAATATTTTTGACTATCATTCTGTCTATTTGAGATGATTATTTGCGCCATTTCCAAAACTGCCACCATTTTTTTGGTTCGTCCTCGTAATAGCCTGCAGATGCATAACCTGAATAGTCTGAATAGTAGTAAGTTTCATTACCTCCGCCTTTACTATAGTCAGTTGTGTAATAATTAGAGTGAAGGGCATCATTGCCGAACGCATTAAGTATGATGGCCATGTTGGTTAAACCATATTCTCTTGATAAGCGCTCAGGAATATTTGCTGCACGTAGTTGTGATTTTCCTGAACGGATTATAAATAAATTGATATCAGATTCTCGTATTAGCGGTATTGAATCAGATACTAAACCTACCGGGGCTGTATCCACCAAAATATAATCGTATTGAGTATTTAATTCATTAAGTAACAGCTTCATTTTATCGGTATGAAGCAATTCCGATGGATTAGGAGGCACCGGGCCCGAAGCGATAAAGTCAATGCCGTGCGGTTCATCATGCACAAGAATGTCTTCTAAAGAATGCTGATTAGATAAATAAGTGCTAAGACCTTTGTCATTTTCGACACCAAATGCATGATGTAATTTCGATCTTCTTAAATCTCCGGCAATCAACACGATCTTTTTATTAATTAAAGCTAAAGTACTTGCCAAATTAATGGTGACAAAAGATTTTCCCTCTCCCGATATTTCTGATGTTACGCAAATGATCTTACTTTTTTTGTGGCTGGCCATAAAGCTGAGATTTGTTCTCACTGAACGCACAGATTCCGCAAAAACAGACTTGGGCTTAGCTAACGAAAGCGCTTGTGTGTTGCTTTTATCAATATAGGTAGGAAATTGTCTGATTACACCAATTATGGGGGTTTGGGTAAGCGCTTCTACCGTTTCTTTATCATAAATATACGGATTAAGGAAACGGACAAGCAAAATAAGGCCAATGCCTGCTGCAATTCCTAACATAATGGCATATGTATAAATTTTGCTCGAGCCGGCGGCAATTGAAAATCCATTTTGGTAGGCTGGAATAACGATTGATGCGCCCGGAACAACTGCTGCCGCGTTCATCTCTGCTTCCAGTTTCTTTTCTGATAGGTAGGAACGTACCTTGTTGTTCACCTCAAAGTTTGCATTAAGCTTTACAAACTGTTGTTCTTTCTTAGGTATACTTTTGATGTTGCTATTTATAACTGCTATTTGCTGGTCGATAAATTTCAACTCCTCTAATTTCCGGTTTTTTAGAGAAAATATATTGTTCTGAATAGCGTCTTTTATTTTAGCGATTTGATTATCTATCGATTTCATAGGCGCAGAATTGGAATTATACTGCGCGGACATTTCTTCTTTATTAGCAATAAGTTTATTAAGTTGCAGTATAAGACCGCTTGCTAAAGCATCAAAATCACCTTCCAAGTCTAAGTTTATCTCGATTTTATTATTGTTGTTGACCAGTTGTTTTGCTATGTGATCAATACCCAATAATTCGATTTTTAATACGGCTTTCTGTTTTTCGTAATCGGAAAGTTTAGCAACAACACTGGCAGAAGCGGCGCCCATATCTGTCATGTTATTAACTGACTTGTAATTAGCCAAATTATTCCCAGACTTGTTTGTGGCTTGATCGATGAATGCTAACTGATTATCAATAAAC
>JAESTD010000299.1 GCA_016763755.1 Mucilaginibacter sp. | reverse complement strand
CGCTGGTTTTGATACACGGCGGCGGCTCAACCATCCAAACTGTATTCAGTAATATCCTGCCGTACTTTGCGGCTACCCATAAAATAATAGCCGTTGAGCTACAGGCGCATGGCCGCACAACAGACAGGGATAAACCCGAATCATTTAAACAGGATGCTGCCGATGTGGCGGGTCTTTTAAAATATCTGAAGGTAGATAAAGCCAACATACTCGGCTTTAGCGATGGCGGATGTACAACGATGCAATTAGCTATCGATAATCCGAAATTGATCAACAAGATGGTTATAGTATCCTCAAATTATAGCCGTGCGGGAATGATACCCGGCTTTTTCGATGGCATGGAAAGCATGTCGTTCGATGATATGCCGCAGCCCTTGAAGGATGGCTTTTTGGCTGTGACTAACGACTATGGAAAGCTTGTGAATATGTATGAAAAGGACAGGGCAAGACGCATTGCTTTTGAGGATTTTAAGGAAGCAGATATCAAAGCAATAAAGATCCCTACACTGTTTATGTTCGGTGATAAGGATGTGATCACTTTAGATGAAGCGCTCAGGTTAAAGAAAATGGTTGAGGGTTCGCAACTTATCGTTTTGCCGGGTATGCACGGCACTCTGTTAGGCGATGTATTAACCACAAAAGCAGGCAGCAAACAACCGGAGATCACAGCGACATTAGTGAACGAATTTTTAAGAGATTAAATCGAAAGGATGAACAATACGATTAGCATCAGCCAAACATTTCCTTACAATCGCGAAAAGGTTTTTTCCGCTTTTGAAGATCCTGAAATATTAGCCAGATGGTGGGGACCTGATGGTTTTACCAATACTTTCCATCAGTTTGAGTTTGTTACCGGCGGTGAATGGAAATTTACCATGCACAGCGCCGAAGGACATAATTTCGATTGCGATCACCGCTTTGTAGAAATTAGTAAACCCCAAACATTTGTATTCGATCATCTGCAGGAGGGGCATAACTTCAGAGGAAGCTATAAGTTCGATAACAAGGGCGACCATACACAGGTAACCTTCAACATGACGTTTGAAGACCCTGAAGAGCTTGAACGCGTTCGCCAATTTGTTGAGCCTGCCAATGAGCAGAACTTCAATCGACTGCGTGGAATTTTAGCTGCATAACTCAACCTGATACCAATAATAAAGCCGCACATCCTCGCGATGTACGGCTTCTATCATTAAAACACGAGTAGAGAAAAAATTATCTTATCTCCAGCCGCCACCCAGGGCGCGGTACAGGTTTATCTCGCTGATAAAGATATCTTTCTTGATGTTGGCCAGTTCAAGTTCTGCGGTTAATACATCGCGCTGGGCGGTTATCACCTCAAGGTAATTGGCACGGCCAACCACGTACAGATCGTTGGCAACATTAACGGCATTTTTAAGAGCACGTACTTCCAGCTTTTTCTGGTCGAAGTATTTGCTGTAGTTATCCATGCCTTTCAGGTTGTTCATTACTTCCTGGTAACCGTTCAATACAGTTTTCTGGTAATTGAAAAGTGCTTCTTTGCCCTGTGCTATCCTCGATTCATATTCGGCCTTAACACGACCACGATTTAATACAGGCGCCGTTAGGTCTGCCAGTAAGCCATAAACTGCCGAACCTGGGTTAAACAGCAATGCACCCTTAAAAGCATTATAGCCCGTATAGGGAGATAAATTCAACGATGGGAAGAATGCAGCTCGTGCGCTTTTAACATCCGCGTTTAAGGCAGCCAGTTCCAACTCAGCCTGTTTTACATCAGGGCGGTTTAGCAGCATTTGCGATGGTACGCCGGTTTTAAGCTTCTCGGGCATGGTGAGCGTCAGCAACGAGGTGTCACGTTCAATGGTGCCGTTAAAAGTGCCCGATAACAGTCGTAACTGGTTCTCAGCTTCGGCAATCTGCTGGCCTGTGCTGAATTGCAGGCCGCGGGTATGGCTCAATTGTGCCTCAAATTGTTGTACGGCTAACTCGGTAGCACGGCCGCCAAGCTTTTGTGCTTTTACAATTTCAAGTGCGTTTTCCTGCAGCTTAATGTTCTTGTTGATGATGTTCTGCTCAACCTCAAGCGTTAGCAATTGATAATAAGCTGTCGCTATTTGGCCGGTTAGCTCTGTCGTCAACAAACGGTACGCGCTGCGAGATGCCAGGAAACGCGCCAGTGAGGCGTTCTTCTGGTTCTTCAGTTTACCCCAAAGGTCAACTTCCCATGAGGCGCGGAAACCTACAAAGAGGTCGGCGGTGGGGTTGGGGATACGCTGTTTGTCATCGATATTTTGCGAAAGGTTGGTGTCATAATTACCCACGCCGTTCATGGTGTAGTCGCCATAGCGTTCTAACCCGGCGCGGGCATTAAAATCGAGTTTGGGGAGCTGTAACGATTTATTATATTTTACATTAGCCGCAGCCATATCAATACGTTGCAAGGCCGATTGCAGATCGGGGTTTGCCTTTAGCGCCGTATCAATAAGCTTAAGCAAACGAGCATCTTTAAAGAAATTGGCGGCGGGCATGTTGCCTGCGCTAAGGGTATCGGTGTTGCCGTCAAATGTCTCCGGCAGGGGTTCATTTGTTTTCGGCTCGATAGGCTTAAAGGTTTTACACCCCGCTGCTATGATAAGCAGCAGGATGAAAACCAATTTATGTGTAGTTGATTGTTTGACGTGCATTTCAATTTACGTTTTCAGGAACTTCAATAACATGGGCCACTTTTGGTGCTGTTTTCTTCTTTTTACCACCCATCGAGGCGAATATTACATACAGCCCCGGGATAAGGATCAAACCGAAGATGGTGCCGAAGAGCATACCCCCGGCAGCAGCCGTACCTATAGATCGGTTACCCAAAGCACCCGCGCCGCTGGCAATACAAAGCGGGATCAAACCGGCCACAAAGGCAAGGGAAGTCATCAGGATGGGTCGCAGGCGGGATACGGCACCTTCTACGGCAGCCTGTAAAACAGTGAGGCCCTCGCGTTGGCGCTGTACTGCAAACTCTATAATGAGGATGGCGTTCTTACCCAATAAGCCGATAAGCATTACCAGCGCCACCTGTGCGTAGATATTATTTTCCAGGCCTAAAACTTTCAGGAAGAAGAACGCCCCGAAAATACCCGTAGGCAACGAAAGGATAACCGGGATAGGCAGCAGGAAGCTCTCATACTGTGCCGATAGTAACAGGTAAACAAATATCAGACAGATGATGAAAATATAGATCACCTGGCTGCCCGACAGGATCTGCTCCCTGGTCATACCCGACCATTCAAAAGTGTAACCTTTTGGCAGGCTTTTCTCCGCAACGGTTTTGATCGTACTGATGGCATCACCGCTACTGTAGCCCGGCGCGGCATCACCCGTTACCATGGCCGATGTGTACATATTGTAACGCGTTAACTGTTCGGGCCCAAAAACACGTTTCATGCTGATGAACGTAGAGAACGGCACCATTTCGCCATGCTTGTTCTTGATCATTAGTTGCAGCACATCTTCAGGCTTGGTACGGAACTCCGGCGAGGCCTGTACCATCACTTTATACAATTGTCCAAAGCGGATAAAGTTGGATGCATAGAAACTCCCCATCAGCGTTTGCAGGGTCGACATGGCTTCGTCTATCGTGATGCCTTTCTTGGCAGCCATTACCTGGTCAACCGAGATCATGTACTGCGGAAAGTTGGCATCGAAGCTACTGAATGCGCCATCTACCTGTTCAGTGGCGTTAAGGTCGGCAATAAATTTATTGGTTACAGATGCCGTTTTCTGCAGATCGCCGGTGCCGGTTTTATCCAGTACGCGAATCTCAAAACCGCTGGAGTTACCGAAACCCGGCACTGTTGGCGGCGGGAAGAACTGGATGGATGCGTCCGTAAGGTGTTTGGTTTTCTGCGTTAACTCCTCGGTTATTTTGGTGATGGATTTATCCCGCTCTTCCCAGGGCTTCAGGTTAATCATCACCATACCGTAAGAAGCACCGGCAACACTGTTCACCAGACTATAACCCGATAGGGTAGATACCGATTCAATATCCGGAATAGTTTTGCTTTGGGTTTGTATAGCCGACATAACCTGCTCCGTACGCTCAACCGTAGCACCCGGAGGGGTGGTGATATTGGCGTAGATAACACCCTGGTCTTCGGTTGGGATAAAGCCAGTTGGCAAAATAGCGCTCAAGCCCCATGTAGCCGCAAAGAAGAACAACAGCATGGCAACGGTGACTGTCCTTCGGCCGGCTATACGGGTGATGAGGCTCGAGTATTTGTTCTGGACGCCATCGTAACGCTTATTAAAGCCTTGGAAAAAGCGTCCTAAAAGTCCTTTTGATTGCTTGTTAGGGTCATGCGGTTTAAGCATTAAGGCACAAAGCGCCGGGGTAAGGGTTACCGCATTAACACCCGATATAACAATGGAGATAGCCAGCGTTAACGAGAACTGCCGGTAAAATACCCCCACGGGTCCGGTCATAAATGCTACCGGCACAAATACTGCCGACATTACCAGCGTAATAGCCACGATAGCCCCGCTGATGCTTTTCATGGCGCTTAGCGTGGCATCCATTGGTGACAGGTGCTCCTCTTCCATTTTTACGTGGACGGCCTCAACCACCACAATGGCGTTATCCACCACAATACCAATGGCAAGTACGAGCGCGAACAGTGTCAGCAAATTGATAGAGAAACCCATGGCCTGCATAAAGAACAGCGTACCCACCAGCGCAACCGGCACGGCAAGCGCCGGGATCAAGGTAGAGCGGAAATCCTGCAGGAAAAGGTAAACAACGATAAATACCAGTATAAATGCCTCAACCAGCGTGCGCAATACCTCATGGATGGATGCATCCAAAAAGCGCGATACGTCATAGTTTACGTTATACTCCATACCCGATGGGAACTGGGTTTCCTTCAGCTCGCTCATGCGGTTCTTAATGTTGTTGATTACCTCGCGCGCATTTGAGCCGGGACGTTGCTTGATCATGATAGATGCCGAAGGGCGGCCATCTGTCTTGGAGATCATCCCGTAGGTTAAAGCACCAAATTCAACATCAGCTACCTGGTAGAGTTTTAGAACGGTACCGCTGCTATCGGCACGCAGCACCACGTTTTTATACTGATCCGGCTCGAAGAATTTACCCGGATAACGCAAGGTATATTGCAACAACTGCGGCGATTTATCAGAGCTTTGGCCGGTAGAACCCGGCGCGGCTTCTACGTTCTGCGCACGGATGGCGGCAATCACCTCATCCGTTGAGATATGGTAGGCCGACATGCGATCCGGCTTTAGCCAAACACGCATAGCGTACTCTTTGGCACCCATGATCTCTGCACGGCCAACACCGTCTATCCTTTTTAGCTCCTGCAGTACGTTGATGTCTGCGAAGTTGTAGATGAACTTTTCATCAAGCGTGCTGTCCTTACTCATTACGTTAAGGTTCATCAGCATGCTGTTCACCTCTTTTTCGGTGGTTACCCCAGCTTTGATAACCTCTTCGGGCAGCTCATCAATAATGGTGGATACACGGTTCTGCACGTTCACGGCCGCCTGGTCAGGGTCGATACCTACGTTAAAGAAGATCTCGATAACCGTTAAGCCGTTATTGCTACATACGGTGCTCATATAGGTCATGCCGGGCACACCATTAATGGCGCGCTCAAGCGGGGTTGCAACGGCCTTGGCGCAAACCTCGGCGTTGGCACCTGTGTAGTTGGCCGTTACTGTTACTGATGGCGGCACAATATCAGGAAATTGGGTTACCGGCAACTGTATCAGCGCCAGTACACCCAACAGGGTTATTATAAGGGATATAACCAGTGATAACACCGGTCGTTTTATAAATACGTCAAACATAATTAGCTAACTAATAATTACAGTAAAAAAGAAAGACTTACTCGTCTTGCGTTTTCATGGCAAGCAGGTTTTTAGGCGGGGCAACCGGTTTAATGGTCATGCCATCGCGTGCGTTTTGAGCACCCTCAAGCAAGATCCTGTCGCCCGGTTTAAGGCCATCTTTCACCACATAATAGCTGGATAAGCGGGTGATGGGCACAAATGCCTGCATGTGTAATTTATTAGCAGCGTCTACCGTGTAAACGTAGCTTTTGTCCTGGATATCAAATACAGCTTGTTGCGGTACCAGAATAATGCTGTCCATCCCGGTAGTGATGAACAACTTGGCAGATGCACCATGCCTCAGCAGTTTATTTGGATTAGGGAAACGCGCCCGAAAATCTATCGAACCTGTACTTTGCTCTATCTGCCCCTCAACGGTTTCTATCTTACCCGGGAATTTGTATTTGCTACCATCAGACAGAACCAATTTAACCTGTTCATCATCCTTGCTGGTAGCGTTACGGCGTGCCCGCTCATAGCGCAGGTACTCATTCTCAGGGAAACTGAAATAGGCGAATACTTCGCTGATGTCGCTGATGTTAGTGAGCAGGGCACCCTCCTCAACCAAACTACCTGCTTTTAGCGGGATGCGGTCAATGATGCCGTCAAATGGCGCACGCAGGCTAGTATAGGCGATGTGGTTGTTGGCGCTTTGTACAGCGCTTTGGGCTTCTTCAATAGTAGCTTTATCGGCATTTAGTTTTGCCAGCGCAACGTCTTCCTCAGATTTGGCGACAACGTTTTTGCCTACCAGTATTTTGATGCGTTCCAACTCAACCTCGGTGGCCCGTGCGGCTGCTTTGGCATTGCTTAGCGCGGCTTTGGCCTTGCTCAGCATCACGCGGAATTCCTCGTCGTTTATCTTGAATAAAAGCTGGCCTTTTTTAACGGCCATACCTTCGTCTACAAATATTTTTTCAATAAAACCCTTAACGCGTGTACGTACCTCTACGTTTTTGATAGCCTGTACATCGGCTACGTAGCCTGTTTGTAATACCGTATCTTTTTGCTGAAGGGTAAAAACCGGGAAGGCAGGTGCTTCGTCCTTTTTCTTGTCGCTGGCATTACCGCCTGCGCACCCGTATATAAATATTGTTAAAGCGGCCAGTATAATGTATACCGGCGCATATATCTTTCTCATTGATGATTGTGCTGTAAATAGATTGTAAAGCGGCTTGCACCGCAAAGCGTTAAAACTGCATAAGGCAGCTTAGGTAATAGTTACAGCAATATCAAAAGGGGCTTAGCCTGAAGAGGTGTTGGTACTGGGCAAGGGAAAAGGTACGATGTTCAAAAAAGCTATAGCTGCTGATGCGCAGGTGTTTTATGAAATTTGTGCAGGTAAATATTTCTGCAACGGGCAGGTTAGCAATAAAGTTAAACTGGTTGCTGGCCGTGTAACGGTTACGAACGTTTATTTTATGCTGCGCCTGATCGTCTTTTTTGCATTTGCCGGGGTAGTTTACGAGGAAAGCCAGCAGGGTGTCGTCATTAAAACATTCGCTGATGCTGCATTCTTCGCCAAAGCTGTGGTTTTCAAACGGATTGGTAGGATGGAAGCACACCAAAGCATTGATGAGCCATGCGCAAAGTAAATATGTGGTCCACTTTTTTAGCATTGTTTTAAACATCCTGTAAACAGAAACTGGCAGATTTGGTTTCGCTAATTGCGAAGTTAATACATAAATGTGTTATTTGTACACATCTACTTAAAAAAGTAAGGCAATTGTTACAATTTGAATACTACTTGTGGTTGTTTTGATGCATTGATATGCAACACTTTACGCACCAACGTCTTTTGCTTTGATCGGAATGCTGAACCAGAAGGTTGATCCCTCATTGTTTACGCTCTCAACGCCTATTTTACCTTTATGGCGTTTAATGATCTCGGCAGAGATATATAAACCCAGTCCAAGCCCAGAAAAGTGACTGGATGATTCCTGCACGCGATAGAACCTATCGAAAAGGAAATCCTTTTTATCGTCAGGGATCCCGATACCAAAATCTTTTACGCTTACTTTAAAGTTCTTCCCGTCAATATCGCAGTTAATGATCACTTTATCAGCGTTAGGCGAATATTTAATGGCATTGGTCAAAAAGTTGGTAACCACTTGTTCTAACCGCACCTTATCAGCGTGTACGCGCATTTCACAATCGGCTTTAAACTCGATTTTATGGGTGGCGTTTTGTGTGTACACCTCATCCAGGCATTCTTTAACCATTGCAGCGGCATCAAAATGGGTATAATTGAGGGCCATTTTGCCTTCCTGTATTTTGGTAACATCAAGCAGGTCATCAACCAGGGTGGTAAGCTTTGCGGTTTGTTTGTTTGCTTTATCAATAAATGATGCGAGTGCAGCATCTTTACCAGCAGCTTTATCCATCATTCGTTTTAGAATCTGTAATGAACCTTTTATGCTGGTGATAGGCGTTTTTAGCTCATGGCTGGCAATGCTCATAAACTCGTCTTTTTTTTGCATTAACTCTTCAGCAGCCTGGCGACCTTTGATCAGGTCAGTTACATCAAAACCAAAAAAGGCTATGCCATCAACGCTGCCATCCTCGGCAAATACCGGGGTATAGATAAAATCGAACCAGCAATCTTTCCTTTCGCCGGTTTTGTGATCAAAACGATCAACCTTGAAAGCGTTTTTAACAACTGTTTTACCTGTTTTGAAAACGAGATTCTCTACCTTAAATAACTCTGAATCCTTCATCTCGGGATGCACGTCCAGACTGTTGCGACCAAGATAGCTTTTTTGCCCATCAAACTTCTCGAAGGCCTTGTTCACAAACTCGTAGATCAGATCCGGCCCGCGTTTGATGGTAATAAGAGCAGGTGCATTGGTAAAGATGCTGTAAAACTCGTCCTGCTGTTTTTTAACCAGTTGCAGTAATTCCTTACGACGGCTCTCAGCCTGTTTCTGCTTGGTGATATCAATGATGTAGCTTACCGAGTTTATAGGTGTATTATCCTGCTTTAACACAGCGGACCCCATCAGCACCCAAAGTCGTTCGCCATTACGTTTTCTGTATTGTTTCTCAAATGGCGGCACCACGCCATGTTCCTGCAGCTGCGCAACCGCCCAATGGCTTACTTCGTGATATTCATCAGGAGTTATGGTCAACCAATTCAACGGGTTTAGGTCAACCTCGGCACGGGTGTAGCCCAGCATATTAATAAAGGCATCATTGGTTTCAATAATTCGGCCATCCATGTTAGAGAACACCATGCCTATCATATTACTTTCAAACACCTTGCGGAACTTGCTTTCGCTTTCGTCAAGGCGCTTTTCAGTCTCTATCAGGCGGGTAATATCAATGATCGACCCTACCAAGCGGTAAGGGGTTTTAAACTCATCTTCCAGTATGCTGCAGCGGTCTAAAATAATGGCGTAGTTGCCATCAGTCTTAAGAAATCGGTACTCTGCCGACCATTGTTTCTGGTGCGAATTGATAGCTTCGTAAACTCCGTTTCGCACGCGCTCGCGATCTTCAGGGTGTACTTTGTCAAACCAGTAATTTACATTGGCAATATCATCGCTCATTTCATAACCAAACATAGTGGTGAAATTGTCGCTGCGCCACATGGTGTTGGTTACCAGGTTCCAGTCCCAAATGGTGTCATTAGTTGCTTTTGATACCAGTTTAAAGCGTTCTTCACTTTCGCTTAGTTCGCGGGTACGATCAAGCACGCGTTGTTCCAGGTCGTTATTTAAATTACGCAGCCCTTCGCGTGCGGTTATCAGTTCATTATAGTTGTGTTTAAGTTTTTGCTCGGCCTGCCGGCGCTCACTAACATTGCTTAGGCTTATTACAAAACCATCATTCATTTTTGCCAGCACCGCCTGGAACCATAATCCGTCGGCGGTTTTTAATTCTGTCTCAATGGATTTTCCGCCGCCGGATATTTTCACGTATTGGTCAAAACTTAGCAGGTTAGCCAATTCAGGGAAATCCTTTAATAAGGGATGCCTTTCCATTGCTTCGGCATCTTTTTTCAGTATGTCAAGTGCTGCGTTGTTGTAGGCAATGCAATTAAAGTCAGTAACCTTACCGCTGTTATTGCGCACTTCCTTAAACGCCAGTATAGCAGCCGAGCTTGCGTTGAACACACCACCTATGATATTATTCAACTCCGTGATAACAGATATATCAACGAAAGAGATCACCACGCCATCAGCACTTTTATCCTTCTTAATATAAGGCATAATGCGCATCAGGTTGTTTTTACCGCTGTTCAATTCTATCTCTTTCTCGATAACCTGCTCCCGGGCCAAAACGGTATGAATATCGTTGATGAGGTTGTCATATTTGATATTGCTGGAGATGTGGTTGATAGGCCTGCCAATGTCGGCTTCTATCAGGTTTACCATTTTAATGGCCGCAGGGTTAAACTTGCGGATGCGCAGGTTAGCATCTATAAATATCTGCCCTATATCCGTGCTCCTGAAGTAGTTATCCAGGTCTTCATTAACTTCCAACAGCTCGCGGATCTTTAGCTGGTGCTCTGTGTTAAGCGTATGTAGTTCCTCGTTAAGGGATTGCAGTTCCTCGTTACCTGATTGCAGCTCCTCGTTAGCCGATAGCAGTTCCTCATTGCTCGATTGTAGTTCCTCGTTGGTGGTTTCCATCTCTTCGATGGCCATCTGCAGGTTAACGCGGGTTTCACTAAGTTCGGCTTCCATCTCCATCAGATATTCGCTCTGACGTTGCCCTTCAACTGGTGGTAGTTCAATACCATCTTTAGGTTGATGTTCGGTTTTAGCCTCGGTAAACATCAGCAAAGTATAACCGTTCGGCGAGCGCGTGTCAGGCGGTTTTACCGTTATCTGCAACAACATATCATCCTTGCCGCGTTTTACCCTTACGTGGTTAAGATGTGTTTTTTTGTTCTCTTTCCAGGCCTTACGGATGGCGGTGTTCAGCACAACCGATACATCCCCGCTCAGCATGTTGAGGATGTTGAGATCGAGCTTTTTATTAGGAAGGGTCAAGAACTGGCTAAAGTTGCCGATGGTTTCTTTAACGGTGTAGGATTTATCGATAAAAATGCCCACAGGGCCAAACTCTTCCAGTATCAGGTCGCGAAACTCCTCGTCTAATGAGCGCGGTGATTCGCCATTCTGGAAAGGCAGCTTTTTATCGGTATACCTTAAATTTGGTGTTACCGATGTGTAAGTATGGTGCAGGCCGTAATTTACTGTGCCCGTTTTTTGGTAGATCTTCCATTTGCTGCTTATCTCGGTAAGTCCCTCTTTTAAACTTGATGCGTTTTCGCTTGAGCCTAAGAACAGGTAGCCATTTTTATTGAGCGAGTAGTGGAAGGTTGACAGTACTTTTTGCTGCAACAGGTTGTTCATGTAAATGAGCATGTTACGGCAGGTTACCAGATCATTCTTAATAAAAGGCGGCGATTTGATAACATTGTGTTTAGCAAATACAATTTGCCTGCGCACAGATGGTATCACCGAGTAGTTTTTACCCTCTTTTACAAAGTATTTTTTAAGCAACTCTGCCGGGACTTCTTTCCCTATATTTAAAGGGTAGCTATTGCGTGATGCAATCTCAATGCTTGAATCATCAACATCTGTTGCAAAGATCTTCAGCTCTATTTTTTTGCCGGCCTTTTGCATTTCCTCATTAATGAGGATCGCAATTGAATAAGCTTCCTCGCCGGTGCTGCATGCGCAAACCCATACCTTAAGTACTTCGCCGTCGCTTTTGGTTTCAACAAGTTTAGGTATGATATCCTTAGCAAGAATATCGAAAGCCGGTTTATCACGGAAAAACTTAGTTACATTAATGAGGAAATCCCTGGCGAGCAATTTTACTTCGGCGGGTTTATCATTTAGTAGGTCAACGTAGTCTTTAAGACTCTTTGCAT
>JAESTD010000298.1 GCA_016763755.1 Mucilaginibacter sp. | reverse complement strand
CCAGGTGGAACAGGATGATGATTACAATAGCCGTCCTGGCGGGTCTTATGATATCTTTCTGCCTTTCCATACGGTTGATTTTGTGAGGCGCTGCTGTATAGAAGTTACACCTATATGCAACAGCGCCAGCATTTGCACTGGGTGCCAGAAAAAGTTACGTATTGCATTTTGCCCGGCTGATAGGGAGATCATTAACCGTGCAGATAATATAAGGGTCACCGCCATCGATATTAACCCCGGTTTGCCGGTGGCGATAACTAATACCGGTCCACCGATGATAATGAGCAGATATAACGAAAAGCCTATGATATTGTAATTAAAAGCTGCCAAAAAATTCTTGCCAAAACCGTTAAGGGCTTCGTTGTAGTTCTTATACATACGGCAACTGATCATGCCATTGGCGAGCAGGGCTTCGCCGTTTAATTTGGATGCTTTTATCAGCTTCATGATCTCAACATCTTCAACCACTTTATTTTTTACCAGTTGATGCCATTGATACTCGCGGTAAACCGAAGCATCAAAAAGCATGAATTGCCCGCTCGCTGCCGATAATGCTGCACTCCGCACAAGATAAACCAACCGCAAAGGGAGCAGGTTCAGCAGAATATAATGCATCAACGGCACGGTGACCATTTCGCCCGTGCTGTACATTTCCTGGTTGGTGAACAGACTTAACAAGCTTAGCTGGCGCAAATTCATGCGGTGGAGGGTGCTGTTGAACAGTCCTTTATACACTTTTTCATCTGCGTCTAAAAACACAAAATAATCACCGGTTGCCAGCTCCGCCAGTTGATGGCAGGCATAGTTTTTACCCAACCAGCCATCAGGCAATGGATTTCCTTTTACCACTTTAAACTTCGGATGATTTTTGGCAAAAGTTTCGCAAATTATATAGGTATTGTCGGTAGAGTTATCGTCAAGTATAATGACCTCATAATTCTGATAATCCTGATCGTGAATGGATTGCAATAAAGTTAAAATGTCTTCGGCCTCGTTGCGGGCGGGTATCAGGATTGAAATTTTATCCTGGTAGTGCCTTACTATGCGCGGCAGTTTAGGGTTCGATACAAAATTGAACAGGGTGACTGTAAAGCGAAGGATCAAAAAGAAAAATGTTACGTAAAGGGCTATGATCACTTTATACAGTTATTTGATTTTGCTGTTGAAGGGCGTTGTTGTAATGTTGCCGATAGGCTTGTTGTAAGTTAACTACATTATCGCCATCTTTTTGTTCGGCAATCACTTTTAAATAAACGTTTGCCGTTGGCTTTTTGTACTTAAAGTTCTCAACAAATGTTACCGATAATACGGTTTGATATTTCCCTGCGGCTTTTTCGACAATGCGTGAGAGACCTTTTTCAAATTTTATATCATCAACAAAGTTTGAATGCAATTTACCCTGCGGGAAAATAAGCACCAGGTTTTTAGGGTCATTCAACAACGCAGCAGTATAGTCCAGCGAAGTAAGTATCTCCCTTGAGCCTCTAGTTACCGAAAATGCACCCATATACTTAAAGAACCCAACTTTTTGTAAGGTGTCTTCGATCACCATCACATGAAAATTCTTTTTCAGCAGTTTATGATTAATAAAGTACATCAGAAATCCATCCCACCAGCTAAAGTGATTGGCCAGCAGTAAAACCGACTTGCTATTATCTATCTCAATATCATTGAATTTAACATTCTGAAAATCCCGCCCCACTATCCGCAAAATGTAGGTATGGAAAAACCACCTGATGAGCTTATTTTTTTGCGGGTATATCATGGCTTTTAATGCTCAACATTTACCTGGGCAGCCAGAGCCTGTTTATGAAAGGCGTTTATCTTTTCTGATAGTTCAGTAAAAGTCACCTCACCGGCAATGCCGCAGTCAAACAAGTGGAAATATACTGATGGCTTTAGGCTTTCAAAATAATCGATCAAAGCGCAGTTGTATACGATCTGGCAGGGCCCTTTAATATTGCGAAGTAATAATTCTATCCCGCGCTCCACTTTAATTTCGGTGGTATGGTTGGAGATAAGTTCGCCTTGCGGGAATACTACTACCAGGTTTTCGGGGTTGGCCAACAGACCTGCAGCGTATTGCAGCGATTTGATCATTTCGCGCGACTGGCGGTTGATGGAAAAGCCGCCAAACAGGTTTAAGAGCATTCGTTTCTGCAGGTGGTCTTCCTGCATCATGATGTACAGCTTGCGGTGCAGGTGCCAGTAGGCGAGATAATTACCCCATAAGCCGTCCCACCAGCTAAAGTGGTTGCAAAGCAGCAAAACAGAGTGCCCCGGCTTTGGCGTAAATGGCATCGCCTCTAAACGATTAAAGGCCTTGCGCATACGGTAGCGCATATATTTGGCAAACCAGTTACTAAAAACAGTTATTCTGCGGGCGGGGATCATCGTGGTAAATTAACTAAATATTCGTCCAGTTGTTTGGTTACCAGCCAGTGCCCCATGTCTACCTCATGTACCTCAGCATTTTGCAGGCTGCTGATAAAGGGCAACGCTGCCTTTTTAGGGAACAAATTATCGTACTTGCCAAATATGAGAGTACATTTGATATTATACTGATTAATGAGATTGGCCAACCTATGAGTATCCGGCTTTAACAGGCGGATGAGGTTTAACGTGTAATAAACGTCCAGGCGCTTTTGTTCCGTATCGATCTCGTTATAGGCGATGGTGTAAAGACTATTGTCGATAAAATTTACCCGCTTTAAATTCTTTAACAGAGAAGGAGCCAGCCATTTACTTTTGGTAACCACTTTAAACATATACCTGCCCCAAGGTTTGTGCATTAGTATCTCAAAACCCTTATAAACCGAAAGCCCATCTGGAGCCATTAAAATCACTTCGTCTATCAGATCAGGATATTCTTCGACAAGGATAAGCGCCAGGTTAGCGCCAATTGAGTACCCCATTACCGAAAAACGTTGCCTGCCATATATTTTAAACCATTCTTCGGCATATGCTTTTACCATATTGCGGGGCATACCGTTAATAATCTGTTCTTCCGTCCAGCTGTTTAATTTGCTCTCCCCATGAAAAAAATGATCGAAGCCGTAAATGTGATGATCCTGCAATATCGAGTTTTCCAATACATGGAATTGCCTGCCCGTCATGCCGTAACCATGAAAAGCCAGCATAGGCTTGCTGCCTGTGCCATATTCATGATAATGCGCCCTACCTAAACCATCGATATTCAGAAAACCCATAGGTGGGCAATATTAATAAAATGTTAGTGAATTAAATGGATTGCTGAGATTGAAGGGATGTTTCTGAACCATGATTCGCTTGATTAAAGGATTATTTGATTCTTGTAAAATACAATCAGGGCATCCTTTAATCTGTTTAATCAGGGTTCAAGACAAACAATCAATGCCTCCCCTTCACATATCCTAATATTGCATCTGTAGCACCCACATTCTGCTCTACATAACTTTTAGCAATAACCGCTGATACATGGCGGGCCTGTTCATCATCCATTAGTTTACCTGCAATGCAATTCAATTCTTCTTGTCTGTTGATGCTAAACCCGCCTTTAAGCTCCACCAGATCGCGGGCTTCTTTAAATTTCTGATACTTAGGCCCAAAAATTACCGGCATGCCGAAGGCCGCAGCTTCCAGCGTGTTGTGGATGCCTGCACCAAAACCACCACCTATGTAAGCGATATCAGCATATTGATACAGTGACGAAAGCATGCCAATGTTGTCGATAATGAGATTAGAGGTTAGAGATTGGAGATTAGAGATTTGGGAAAATCTGATAGAATTTTCTTTTGGCACTAAACCCATCAATCCATCAATTTTATCTGTGCCTATCTCATGAGGGGCGATGATGAATTTCCAATCGGGGTGTTGTTTGATAAGCTCAGCTATAAGAGCTTCATCTTGCGGCCAGGTGCTGCCGGCTATGAATAGCTTTTGACCGCTTTTAAATTGCTGAATTTCCGGTAAAGCCTTTGGCTGTTGCGCATTGGCCCATACACGATCAAAGCGAGTATCGCCGCTAATAGTTACATTAGTTATGCCTACGTCATGCAGGAGATGTTTAGAATCGGCATCCTGCACAAAGAACCAGGTAACCATTTTCAGCATTTTACGGTGTAAGCTTCCGTACCATTTAAAAAACACCTGTCCTGGTCTAAAGATGCTTGATATCACATACAACGGGATATGTTGTTTATGCAGCTCATTGAAAAAGTGGTACCAGTATTCGTACTTGGTAAATATGGCCATCCTTGGGCTAAGAGAACTTACAAATTGTCTTGCATTGGCGGCGGTATCTACCGGCAGGTAGTAAACCGCATCAGCCAGTGGGGTATTTTTCCTGATCTCGTAGCCCGATGGAGAGAAAAATGTAACAATAAACTTCTCATCAGGATACAATTTTCTCATCCTTTCTAACACCGGGCGGCCCTGTTCAAACTCGCCTAATGATGCAAAGTGAAACCAGATGCAGCTTCCTAACTGTTTAATTTCCTGATTACGGCGCCCATTTACCCACAACTTTGCTTTATTGGAGAAAAGCGAAACTAATCGCACTATCCAAGAGTATAAAGAGATGCCGATGTTATAAAAGGAAAGCATTTTTTAATGGTAATAGTATTATCTTCGTCGGGTATAAAAGTAATAAATAACAAATCATAAGCTATGAAAATTGCTGTAGTAGGTACGGGCTACGTAGGCCTTGTAACCGGAACGTGTTTAGCTGAGACCGGTAACCAGGTTACTTGCGTTGATATTAACGAACAAAAAGTTAAATGATGCAAGAAGGTAAAGTGCCAATTTACGAACCTGGGCTTGAGTTACTTTTCCATCGAAACATTAGCCAGAAACGTTTGCTGTTTACCAGCGTTTTGGCTGATGCTATTGCTGATGCCGAGATCATTTTCCTTGCTTTGCCAACCCCTCCGGGTGGTGATGGCTCTGCGGACCTGAGCTACGTGCTTGGTGCCGCTAAAGATATAGCCAAATTGGTAACCGATTATAAGGTTATCGTTACCAAATCAACTGTGCCGGTAGGTACTGCTGATAAGGTAAAAGCGGTAATGAAAGAAAACACCAGCATTGAGTGTGCAGTGGTATCAAACCCTGAATTTTTACGTGAAGGTGTTGCCGTTGATGACTTTATGAAGCCCGACCGCGTGGTAGTTGGTACTACCGACGAACGTGCACGCAAATTAATGGGCGAGCTTTATGCACCTTATGTGCGCCAGGGTAACCCGGTTATTTTTATGGACGAGCGTTCATCTGAGCTAACCAAATACGCCGCTAACTCTTTCCTGGCTACCAAAATATCTTTCATGAACGAGATCGCTAACCTGTGCGAACTGGTTGGTGCCGATGTAGACATGGTACGCCGTGGTATTGGTTCAGATAATCGTATCGGTAACCGCTTCCTGTTCTCGGGTATCGGTTATGGCGGTAGCTGTTTCCCTAAGGATGTGCAGGCTTTAGCTAAATCATCACAAGAAAACCAGTACGAGTTTGCGATCCTCAATTCGGTAATGAAAGTTAACGAGATCCAAAAGAAAGTGTTGGTGCAAAAGCTGAAAAAATACTATAAAAATGAGCTTAGCGGTAAACACTTCGCCATGTGGGGCCTGGCCTTTAAACCGGAAACCGACGACATTCGCGAAGCACCGGCTTTATATATTATAGATGAATTGCTTGCCGCAGGCGCTACCATCACCGTTTATGACCCTGAAGGTATGAGCAATGTGAAAAACCTGCTTGGCGATAAAATTAAATATGCCGAAGACCAATATGAAGCATTAACAAGTGCTGATGCCCTGTTGATTGTAACAGAATGGTCGGTATTCCGTACACCTGATTTTGACAGGTTGGTTGATCTGTTGCCAAGTAAAGTGATATTTGACGGTCGTAACCTTTACGACTTGCAAAAAATGGTTGATCTTGGTTTCTACTACAACAGTATCGGACGTAAAATTATAGGCTAAATGGCTGAACGTAAAAGAGTATTAATTACAGGTGCAGCCGGGTTTCTCGGCTCGCATCTTTGCGAAAGATTTATAAAAGAAGATTTCCATGTAATTGGCATGGATAATTTGATTACCGGCGACCTGCGTAACATTGAGCATCTGTTTAAGTTGGAGAACTTTGAGTTTTACAATCACGATGTTTCCAAATTTGTACATGTATCCGGCGATCTGGATTACATCCTGCACTTTGCCTCACCGGCAAGCCCTATCGATTACCTTAAGATCCCTATCCAAACGTTAAAGGTAGGGTCTTTAGGCACGCATAACCTTTTAGGGCTGGCACGTGCTAAAAATGCACGTATGCTTATTGCATCAACATCAGAAATATACGGCGACCCAACCGTTAATCCGCAACCCGAGGAATACTGGGGCAACGTAAATACCGTTGGTCCGCGTGGTGTATATGATGAAGCTAAGCGTTTCCAGGAATCTATCACCATGGCCTACCACACTTTCCATGGTTTAGAGACCCGCATTGTGCGCATTTTCAACACTTATGGCCCGCGTATGCGCCTAAATGATGGTCGTGTACTGCCTGCATTTATAGGCCAGGCTTTACGTGGCGAATCACTAACTATGTTTGGCGATGGTTCGCAAACCCGCTCGTTCTGCTATGTTGATGACCTGATAGAAGGTATTTACCGTTTGCTGTTCAGCGATTATGCACAGCCGATGAATATTGGTAACCCTGATGAGATCCCTATCCGCGAGTTTGGCGAGGAGATCATCAAACTAACCGGTACCGATCAGGAATTGATAAGTTTGCCGTTGCCAACAGATGATCCAAAACAGCGCCGCCCTGATATTACTAAGGCAAGAACTATTTTAGGATGGGAGCCAAAAGTATCGCGCGCAGAGGGTTTAAAAATAACTTACGATTATTTTAGATCGTTGCCGGAGCACGAGATAAAGCATAAGGATTTTACTTACTTTAATAAGTAACGAAAAGACATTGGACAGTAAATAATTAGATGTACATTTGCTGCTCCCTAAACAAGTCTTTTACATGAAAATATTAGTTACCGGGGGATTAGGCTTTATTGGTTCGCATACGGTTGTTGAACTGGTAAATGCCGGCTATGATCCAGTTATTGTTGACGACCTGTCAAACTCGAATGTTAAAATTTTAGACCAGTTAGTAAAGATTATGGCTTTTAAGCCCAAGTTCTACGAACTGAACCTTTGCGATGAAGCATCGGTTAAGCAACTGGCTGCTGATGAGGCCGATATTAGCGGCATCATCCACTTCGCTGCATCAAAAGCTGTTGGCGAATCGGTGCAAAAACCACTAAAATATTATTACAACAACTTCTATTCGTTAATCAATCTTTTGAGATTTTACGAAGGTAAACCGCTAAACTTCGTGTTTTCATCAAGCTGTACGGTTTACGGCCAGCCTGATATACTACCGGTAACCGAAAATGCTCCGGTAAAAGCTGCCGAATCGCCCTATGGCAACACTAAACAAATAGCCGAAGAGATATTGAGGGATGTTTCAGCATCCGGCAGTAAATTTAATATTACTGCTTTGCGTTACTTTAACCCTGTAGGCGCACATGAGACTGCCCTTATTGGCGAACTACCTATAGGCGTGCCGCAGAACCTGGTACCATTTATTACGCAAACAGCCATAGGCAAACGCGAAAAGATCACCGTTTTTGGAGATACTTACGACACTCCGGACGGAAGCTGCATCCGTGATTACATACATGTGGTTGATCTGGCTAAAGCACACGTTGCAGCAATTAAATTAATGGAGCAGCCCGATTTTAAGGGTTATGATGTTTTCAATATCGGCACCGGAACGGGCTCAACCGTGTTAAAAGTTATCAAAGCATTTGAAGCTGCAACAGGCGTTAAGCTCAATTACCAAATAGGCGACAGGCGCGAAGGTGATATAGAAAAGGTATGGGGTGATGTAACCAAATCAGCCGAGAAGCTGAATTGGGAAGCAGAGCTCGACCTGTCAACCATGATGTCGTCTGCATGGGCGTGGGAGCAATATATTGCGGCTAACCCACTTTAGGAACATATTACCATGAAAAAAATTATTATTACTGGCGGTGCCGGCTTTATAGGCTCGCACGTTGTGCGCAGGTTTGTAACTAACTATCCCGATTATGAGATAGTTAACCTGGATAAATTAACTTATGCCGGTAACCTGGCCAACTTAAAAGATATTGAGCACCTGCCAAATTATCGCTTCGTAAAAGGCGACATAGTTGATATAAGTTTTATTAATACCTTATTTGAACAGGAGCAACCCGATGCTGTTATTCACCTTGCCGCCGAATCGCATGTTGACCGTTCAATTACCAATCCGCTGGAATTTGTGATGACCAACGTAGTAGGTACTGTAAACCTGCTTAACGCAGCAAAGAACTTGTGGAAAGGCAACTTTGAAAACAAAAGGTTTTACCACGTATCAACAGACGAAGTGTATGGTACGCTTGGCGAAACAGATATGTTTAGAGAAGATACCGCTTACGACCCGCATTCGCCATACTCAGCCTCAAAAGCCGGATCTGACCATTTTGTGCGGGCATATCATGATACTTATGGCCTTAATACAGTTATCTCAAACTGTTCAAACAATTACGGTTCATATCATTTTCCTGAGAAACTGATACCACTTGCTATAAACAATATCAGGCAGAGCAAACCTGTGCCCGTTTATGGTAAAGGAGAAAATGTACGCGATTGGCTTTGGGTAGAAGACCATGCACGCGCTATTGACGTTATATTCCATAAAGCAGCGGCAGGTTCAACTTACAACATTGGCGGACATAACGAATGGAAAAACATTGACCTGATTAAACTGTTGTGTGAAATACTCGACTGTAAACTGGGGCGTGCAAATGGAGAATCAGCAAAGCTGATCACCTATGTAACAGACCGCGCCGGTCACGATCTAAGATACGCAATTGATGCTACCAAACTTAAAACTGAATTGGGTTGGGAACCATCAATAACATTTGAAGAAGGACTGGAGAAAACTGTTGACTGGTATATGGCTAATCAGAGTTGGCTTGATGACGTTACCAGTGGTCATTACCAGGACTATTATAACGAGCAGTACGCAGACAGATAAAAAATGTTTGGATTATTTAAGAAGAAGAAAGAAGTAGCCGCGAGTAACCCCGATCTGAATTATAGTGGCATCGTGGTAGATATGCACTCGCATGTTTTACCGGGTATTGATGATGGTGCACAAAATCCGCAGGAATCAATCGTTCTGATAAAAAAAATGATGGAGCTGGGCATTAAGAAAATTTTTGCCACGCCTCACATCATGATAGATTATTACCGCAACGAACCCGAAAATATTAATGCCGCACTTGAGGTTTTAAAAGCCGAACTCGTTGCACAAAACATTGATATTGAAATTGCGGCAGCGGCAGAGCGCTACTTTGATGAAACATTTGAAAAGCGTATTAATGACCGCCGGGTAATGACCATGGGCGATAATTATGTGCTTTTTGAACTATCTTTCATTAATCAGCCGCCAAACGTTATCCCGGTTATCCAGAAAATGAAGGAAATGGGATATAAGCCTATTTTAGCACATCCGGAGCGATATAATTACATGACTATCGACCAAATGCAAAATATCAGAAGCTGGGGCTGCGATCTGCAATTGAATACCATATCATTAACAGGTTACTACGGTAAACAGGTACAGAAGAAAGCCGAAGAAATGGTAGATGCTGAGATAGTAGATTTTATCTCAAGTGATATGCACCATCCAAGGCACGCCGACGCCTTTGAAAGAGCCCTGCGAACCTCTTACCTGGAGAAATTATTAGTCGATTATCCGTTGAAGAATAACATGCTGTAAGGAATGCAAGATACTAAGAAACAAGAACCAGCAGATTTGGTAAAAATGATATAAAAAAGAGGAAGGCCCTGTTTGCGAACAGGGCCTTCCTCTTTTTGTCTTGATTCTTGACTCTTATTGTCCTGATTCTCTTTTACTCGTATCTCAAAGCCTCTACAGGATCTAATCTCGATGCTTTTTTGGCAGGATAAAATCCCGAGGAGAGGCCAATAATAGTACATAATATAATTGCCGAGATAAGCCAGAACCACGGTACCACAAAACTACCACTGATATTTACGGCAATAAGGTTGCCAGCAGCCATACCCAATATGATACCACCTACGCCACCCATCAGGCATATCACAATAGCTTCTATCAAAAACTGCTTGCGTATAACGGCAGGAGTGGCACCAATGGATTTTCGCAATCCTATCTCTCGGGTGCGTTCGGTAACCGAAACAAGCATAATATTCATTAAACCAATAGCAGCACCTAATAAAGTAATTATACCAATGGCAAAGCCCGCTATGGTCATGCCGGTAAGCTGGCCCGAAAGTTCTTGCTGGATAGAATCGCTGCGTGATATTTCAAAATTGTCATCTTGACCAATGCGAAGGCCACGGATATTACGCATCAGCGAAGTAGCTTCGCCAATGCTGGCATCCAACACATCGGCACTGTTAACACTAATGGTGATGGCGTATGATACTTTGCGCGATGTATCGATCATTTGCCTTGCCCGTTGCAATGGCACTATACAAAATTTATCGCCGCCAAAGCTGTTGCTTCCTTTGGGGGCAACCACACCAATTATGCGGAGTTTGTTACTTCCCAAAAGAATATATTGATTTACCGGGTCTTGATTTTTGAACAATTTAGTTTTTACCTCATCGCCCACTATCACCACATTTGCGCCATGCTCTAATTCTGACGCTGAAAAATTACGGCCAAATGCCAGCTTATGGCCTTTAATAGCCAGGTAATTGTCGTTGCTGCCGGTTACTGATATGTTGGGGTTAGATTTTATATTGTTGTATTTAGCAACAGCAGTACCCGAAACTTCGAGGTCTACGCTTGTGCGGGCAGGAAGTTTATATGTTTTAAGAAAACGATCTGCTTGTGCATAGGTGATGGTTGGATACATCTTGCGGTGACCGCCGTTACCGAAGCTGATACCCGAGCCGCGGTTTTGTACCGTAAAAGAATTAGCACCCAAACCGGCAAAAGCATCATTTGTAAATTGCTTAATGCCCTCAATTGCTGTTAAAATGCCTACAAGAGCCATAATACCAATAGCAATGATCAGCGCCGTTAACGATGTACGCAAACGGTTACCGCCTATTGATTGCAAGGCAATGGATATGTTTTCTCGCAGGCTGGTTTTTACTGCCATTTTATAAAGTTAGGGAATTTGCCGGTTTGACTATCAGATGAATGGTTTTGTTACAGGCACCAGGAAATATAAGCAAACAAAAAAGGCATCCGTCTGATGCCGACGAATGCCTTTACTATATAATTCAAATATTGTTATACCGAGAATGATGTGCCACAACCGCAAGTGCTGGCAGCATTCGGGTTGTTAAAGGTAAAGCCACGCGCATTAAGACCATCCTGAAAGTCGATCTGCATACCGGCAAGGTAAAGGCCATGTGCTTTATGCATAAATACTTTGATGCCCTCGATGTAATATTCCTGGTCGCCATCTTTCTTTTGATCGAAACCTAAAACATAGTTCATACCAGAGCAGCCGCCACCTTCAACGCCTACACGCAGGCCAAAATCGTCGGCAATTTCTTGCTGTTCTCTTAATTTATAAAGTTCTTTTACGGCGCCTTCAGTAAATGATACGGGGGCGGTTAAAGTTTCAGCAGTAGCACTCATCTTATTTTTTATTAAACTATACAAATATAAATCTAAAATACGGATTTTTGTCGCGACCTATTTATTTATGACCTCTGCCTAACAGAAAAAACATGGCCGCATTTAGTTATTTATTCCTGCTCGGTATTTTAAAGTACACGGTTGCCGGTATTGGCATTATTTACGTGGCTTTCTATTTGTTTAAGCCTTTGCTTGATAAATCGCAAAATCTGCAAGCTTTAGAGATCCGCAAGGCCATCAGCAATCAAACCTTACCGATGCGCCTACAGGCATACGAACGTGTGGTGTTGTTGATTGATCGTATTGACCCCTCAAATATGCTTATCCGTTTAAATGGTAACGCATATAGTGCGGTTGAATTGTATAACATTATATTAAACGAAGTTCGTACCGAGTATCAGCATAACGTAACCCAGCAGATCTATGTTAGTGCACAAGCCTGGGCTGCGGTTAGGCGTATAAAGGATGATACCATCAACCTGGTTACCAATGCTACACAAAGTTTGCCGCCTAATGCAACGGGTCTTGATCTGGGGAAAGCCGTTCTTAACCACCTTGCTACTCTTGAAAGCAATCCTTACGAGATAGCGATCGCCATCGTACGCAAGGATATGGACAATATATTTTAACGCACTATGGCCGATAAGAAATTTACTACAACATCTGGGATAAAGTTCGATGAAGTTTACACCCAGCCATCGGCTATGAGCGAACTGCCCGGGCAGTTCCCGTATACGCGGGGCATCCAGAAAGATATGTATCGAGGCAGGCCGTGGACAATGCGCCAATATGCCGGGTTCTCAACTGCCGAGGAATCGAATAAACGCTACCATTACCTGCTTAGTCAGGGTACGATGGGGCTTTCAGTAGCGTTTGACCTGCCCACCCAGATAGGTTACGACAGCGACCACGACCTTGCAGAAGGCGAAGTAGGCAAAGTAGGGGTGGCGATAGATTCGTTAAAAGATATTGAGACATTGTTTGATGGTATTCAATTAAAGGATATCACTACATCCATGACCATTAATGCAACGGCATCTATATTATTATGTATGTACATCGCCCTGGCAAAAAAGCAGGGAGCAGATATTAAACAGATCTCGGGTACTATCCAAAACGATATATTAAAGGAATACGCGGCACGCGGAACCTACATCTATCCGCCGGAGCCGTCCATGCGGTTGATCACTGATATATTTGAATACTGTAGCAAAGAAGTACCCAAATGGAATACGATTTCCATATCAGGCTATCACATCCGTGAGGCAGGATCTACTGCCGTGCAGGAGTTGGCTTTTACGCTTGCTAACGGTAAAACTTACCTGAAGGCGGCGCTCGAGAAAGGTTTGGATATTAATGTATTTGCCAAACGCTTGTCGTTCTTTTTTAACTGCCATAACAACTTTTTTGAAGAGATAGCCAAATTTAGGGCTGCACGCAGGATGTGGGCTAACATTACCAAAGAATTAGGTGCCACTGATCCGGGGGCGCAGAAATTGCGTTTCCATACGCAAACCGGCGGCTCTACGCTTACAGCCCAGCAGCCCATGAATAACATTGTAAGGGTGAGTAATCAGGCGTTGGCTGCAGTGTTGGGCGGTACGCAATCTTTACATACTAATGGCTATGACGAGGCCTTGTCGTTACCAACTGAGGCCGCTGCCAAAATTGCCCTGCGTACACAGCAAATTATTGCTTTTGAAAGTGGTGTTACCGACACGGTTGACCCCTTGGCTGGCTCGTATTTTGTAGAAGCACTCACCAATGAATTGGAAGCCGCTGCTTATATATATATAGAAAAGATTGACGCCATGGGCGGATCTGTTAAAGCGATTGAGCAGGATTATCTGTAACAAGAAATAGCCGCTGCCCCTTACGAATACCAGAATGATATCGAAACAGGCGACCGTGTATTGGTTGGTGTTAATAAATTTACCCAGCAGGAAGAGGTGAATCCACCTGTTTTCCGTATTGATGATTCTATCCGCGTACAGCAAACTCAAAAGCTGAATGATTTGAAAAACGAGCGCGATAATAGTGCCGTTAAAACAGCTTTACAAAATCTAAGTGTTGCTGCAAAGGGCCCCGAAAATTTGATGCCGTATATTTTGGCAGCTGTTGAAGCCTATGCTACCCTTGGAGAAATAGCCGACGAATTGCGCCTTGTTTTTGGAGAATATTAGAAAGAAAAATATTACTTATTAGGATAATTGCCGGGAGTTGTTATTTACGAATTTTACATTAAAAAATACGCAACTTTTTGCACCCAATTGTTGTTCAAACTCGTAAAAATGCGATAGGAGAAAGTAGAGGGCATTTTTGCGCTGCTACTCGCGAAATATAATATTAAATATGTATTTACGCTACAAAAAAGGCATTATTTTGAAAAAATATATTTCTGAAAAAAGTTCAATTTTAATTTTTTAATCCGCCTTTTTTTGAATATTCGATGTTCCGTAATGAGCCCAAAAGCTCACTGGTTGGGAGACTGGAAATCAAGAAATTACTGATACTTTATATGGAAAAAACTTGTACTAACGTTTGGAATAGTTGCCTTCAGATCATCAAAGATAACATACCGGCACAAAGCTTTAAAACCTGGTTTGAGCCAATTAAAGCTTTGCGGATGGAAGGTAGCGTTCTAACTATACAGGTACCAAGTTATTCTTTTATGAATGGCTTGAGGAGCATTATGTAGGCCTGTTGCGCAAAACCATAAAAAAGCAACTGGGAGACGAAGGCAGACTGGAATATAACATTGTTGTAGAACAGTCGTCATCGCCAAAGCCTTACACTACTAACATGCCCTCAAATGGAAATGGTGCCGAAGCAAAGAATCAGTCTATGCCGATACCTATTTCGATAAACAAAGATATTAAGAACCCGTTTGTAATACCGGGCCTTAAGAAGCTGAATGTTGACCCTCAGCTTAATCGCAATTACACCTTCGAAAACTTTGTTGAGGGCGATTGCAACCGCTTGGCACGTTCTGCAGGTTATGCTGTTGCTGCTAAACCCGGTGGTACCTCTTTTAATCCGCTAATGATATATGGTGGCGTTGGTTTAGGTAAAACCCACCTGGCACAAGCCATTGGTAACGAGATTAAACGCACCCTACCGGATAAACTGGTTTTATATGTAAGCTGCGAAAAATTTACACAACAGTTTGTTGACGCACTTAAGCACAATAACATCAATGATTTTGTGAATTTTTACCAGGCGATAGATGTACTCATCATGGATGACGTACACAACTTTGCAGGTAAAGAGAAAACACAGGATTTCTTCTTCCACATATTTAACCACCTGCACCAAAGTGGCAAACAACTGATCATCACATCAGATAAAGCCCCTAAGGATCTGGCAGGTTTAGAAGAGCGTTTATTATCACGTTTCAAATGGGGTTTATCTGCTGATCTGCAGGTACCTGACCTGGAAACCCGTATGGCTATCCTGAAGAACAAGATCTACCAGGATGGTATCGATCTATCTCATGAAGTGGTAGAATACGTTGCCCATAATATTGACAACAACGTACGTGAACTTGAAGGTGCTATGGTATCACTATTGGCACAATCAACCCTAAACCGTAAAGAGATCGACCTGAACCTGGCTAAGCAGATGCTGAAGAATTTTGTTAAGAATTCTGCCAAAGAAATTTCAATGGAGTACATCCAGAGCCTGGTTTGCGAGTACTTTGAGGTACCTATCGAGATGGTTAAATCTCAGACCCGCAAACGTGAGATCGTTCAGGCCCGTCAGATATCAATGTACCTGGCAAAGGCACATACCAAAAGCTCACTAAAATCAATTGGTCACTTCTTTGGCGGACGCGACCACTCTACGGTTATTTATGCCTGCCAAACGGTTGAAGACTTAATTGATACCGATAAAAAATTCAAAGGCTACGTTGCCGATATCCAAAAGAAATTAAAAATGTCCTAACCGGTTATAAACCAAAAGCCCTGCAACCGCAGGGCTTTTTTGTTAGTCATTTTTTTCGCCATCTCATTGCGAGGAGCGATAGCGACGTGGCAATCTCATAGGAAAATCAACTTCGCATGATGGCTATCACCTATAAGATTGCCGCGCTACGCTCGCAATGACATGAAGAGAATTTTATGTAACTTGTAACAACCAATCATCACAATAAATATGAAAAAGCTGTTCACACTACTCACCATAATGATCTTGTCTATCCCTACTTTTGCCCAAACCGATAAAGACGATATCAAGAAAACTATCAACACCATGTTTGAGGGGATGAAGAAAGCTGATACGGCGATGTTAAGCTCAACTTTTCATAAAGACATGGTGCTGCAAAGCGTAGCCAACAAAAAAGATGGGTCAGTAGCATTAGTTACTGAGAAAGCCGCAGACTTTGTTAAACAAGTAGGCACACCGCATAAAGATATTTATGACGAGCGCATTACCTGGGGCGACATTAAAGTGGACGGCGCGCTTGCCAGTGTCTGGACTCCGTACAAGTTCTACATCGGTACGCAATACAGCCATTGCGGCGTTAACTTTTTCCAGCTTATGAAAACGGACACCGGCTGGAAGATCACCTACATTGTTGACACCCGCCGCAAGGATAATTGCCCGGAGTAGAAAAGCAATGTCATTTCGAACGAGGTAGGAGGAGAAATCTTCTACGCGCGATAGCCACGTTTCTGAGTTGCACGTAGAAGATTCTCGTCGCGCTCTTGCTAACGGCGGCCCCTTCTGCTCGCTCGGAATGACATAGTGTATTTTATTCGATCATTTCACTCACAATCTTCGCCGATAACAAACACAGCGGTATCCCCCCACCGGGATGCACACTGCCACCGCAGAAATACAACCCTTTCACTTTTGAAGATACATTTGAATGTCTTAAAAACGCCGCAAAGCGATTATTGGAACTGGTGCCGTAAATAGAACCTTTGTATGACGAGGTACGGCTCTCGATGCTCCGCGGATCGAGAATGCTCTCGCATTCTATCAAACTCCCGATATCTTCTCCCAGCAAGCGCGATAGCTTATCAATGATATTCTTGCGGGCGCTGGCTATCAACGCATCCCAGTCCTGCCCGTTGTTGGCAGGTACGTTGATCATCACAAACCAGTTCTCACTATCACTTGGCGCATCATCGGGGTTTAATTTTGAGCTGATATTAAGGTATACTGTCGGATCGTGATAAATATTTTGCTGTAGCCAGATATGTTCAAACTCCGCCTTATAATCAGCACTAAAAAATATATTGTGGAGATCCAAGTTTGGGAATTGCTTTTTTATCCCCCAGTAAAATATCAAAGCCGAGCTGCTGCGTTCCTGGTTCAATATTTTCTGGGGATGCAACGCAGGATATTTAGTCAATAGCTTTTTATAGGTGAACCAGATATCCATGTTAGATACCACTAAATCGGATATAATGTTTATACCCTGTGCCCGTACGCCTTTGGCAATGCCATTTATTACAAATACTTCATCAACCGGGCTGTTATAGTTAAATTTTACGCCTACTTCTTCCGCGAGTTTAACCAGACTTTGTGTAATGCTGTACATACCACCTTCAGGAAACCAGGCGCCAAAATGATGCTCCAGATGGGGGATAACGTTTAGCGTGGCAGGTGCCTGGTAGGGATCGGTTCCATTATAAGTGGCATACCTATCAAAAAACTGAACCACGCGCTTATCCTTAAATGCAGATGAGTTGGCTTTATGCATCGTACGCATAGAATCTATCTGCGGCAATCTGAAAACAGAACGCAGCGTATCCCAACGCAAATAGGTTTGCAATTTATGTAACGATCTCTCTAAGAAAACATGATTGGTAATGTCGTAAATGTCGCGGCTGTTAGCCAGGTGTTTGAACACCGCTTCAGCAGATTCGCCGGTTTTATTGGCTATTTCCTGTGCAAATTTTTCGGTGTCAGCCCAGACATGCAGTTGTGTGCCATCCTCATAAAAATAATTGCACACCACATCCAGCTTTCGGTAATTGAAGTATTGGCGCGGATCTTTGCCGGCGAGTCGAAACAACTCGTCCACATACTGCGGCATGGTGAACAGGCTTGGGCCGGCATCAAAACGATATCCGTTCTGCTCAAACTGAGAAAGCTTGCCCCCGGGGTAACTGTTGGCCTCAAAAACCTCAACCTTATAACCCTTAACCGCTAAACGGATAGCCGTGGCAATACCCGCTACACCGGCACCTATAATAACAGCTTTTTGTTGAGGCATGCGGTAAAGATATACAAAACAGCGAAAGCCCCCTAACCCCCTGAAGGGGGGATTGAATGAAACAATATGTAGATGTCTATTAATGTCAGTCTGAGCTCGTCGAAGACCTGTACGAGCATTAGACGGTTCGACAGGCTCACCATGACAATCGTTATTCAATAAAAAAGGGATAACCAATTGATTATCCCTTTCCTATTACACAGAGAACTAATCTCTGATCACAAATCTCTAAACACCAACCGCGTGACCTATCAAATTCTTTGATGCCAGGTACTCCGCAATTTGCACGGCGTTAGTAGCAGCACCTTTACGCAGGTTGTCTGATACTATCCAGCAGTTTAAAGTATTCGGTTGGGTTTCGTCGCGGCGAAGGCGGCCTACGAAAACCTCATCTTTATCGTGTGCATCAAGCGGCATCGGGTATTTAAGGTTGGCAACATCGTCAACCACAACAACACCAGGTGCGTTAGCCAATACTTCGCGAACTTCAGCCAGATCATACTCGTGGGCAAACTCGATGTTTACTGATTCTGAGTGGCCGCCCATAACCGGGATACGGACGGTAGTAGCCGTAACTGCAATGCTATCGTCGCCCATTATTTTTTTGGTTTCGAGGATCATTTTCATCTCCTCTTTGGTGTAGCCATTTTCGGTAAACACATCGATCTGAGGGATAACATTAAGATCAATAGTGTAAGGGTAAACCTTAGGGCCATCAACGCCATTACGTTCGTTGAATAACTGATCAACCGCTTTAACGCCGGTACCGGTTACCGATTGGTAGGTTGATACCACAACGCGTTTAATTTTATACCTGTCGTGCAGTGGTTTTAAAGCCACCACCATTTGTATGGTCGAGCAATTTGGGTTAGCGATGATCTTGTCTTCAGCAGTTAGTGCATCAGCATTAACCTCAGGCACAACCAGTTTTTTGGTCGGGTCCATACGCCATGCAGATGAGTTATCGATAACTGTAATGCCTGCATTGGCAAACAAAGGGGCCTGCTCCAATGAAGTGCTGCCACCAGCGCTAAAGATAGCAACATCTGGCTTCTGCTTAATCGCATCCTCGGCAGAAACAATCTTATATTGCTTACCCTTAAAAGTGATTTCTTTACCAATACTTTTAGCGGATGCAACGGGAATTAATTCTGTAACGGGGAAGTTGCGTTCATCAAGAACTTGCAACATTTTAGTGCCTACCAGTCCGGTAGCACCAACAACTGCGACTTTCATTGTTTATTTATGTATAAATGTTAATTAAATAGCTTCAAATATGGTGTTTTTTTTGCGAACCTGCCAATAAAATGTCTACTATTTTAGTATAATTTGATTGCGCCTTTTTGTAAACATTTAGTTAGGGTAGGCGGTTTATATCATGAGAAAACAGACCCTTTAGTTTCAATTTCCTACATTTGTGCCAAACTGTGTTTGAATGACTGAAAAGATATTCGTGATCGGCTCCAATGGTCAAATTGGTACCGAACTGGTAGCCGCATTAAGAAAAATTCATGGTGCAGAAAATGTAATTGCATCAGATATAAATAGCCCAAACTACGCTCTCCGCAATACCGGTCCGTTTGAATATGCAAACGTGATGGATAAAGAAAACTTGCGTCACCTTTTTGATAAACATCGTCCAACACAGGTTTACCTGTTGGCAGCCATCTTATCAGCCGTAGGCGAGCAAAAACCCAAAATGGCCTGGGATTTGAACATGACAGGGCTTTTACATGTGTTGGATTTTGCTGTTGAATTTAAAGTGCAGAAAGTTTTTTGGCCAAGCTCGATAGCGGTATTCGGCCCGCACTCGCCACAGCATAATACCCCGCAGTATTGTGTGATGGATCCTAACACAGTTTATGGTTTTAGTAAATTGGCCGGCGAACGCTGGTGCGAGTACTATTTCGAAAAATACGGATTGGATGTACGCAGCCTGCGTTACCCTGGTTTAATAGGCTGGAGAGCAAATCCGGGGGGCGGCACTACAGATTATGCTGTGCATATTTTTCACGAGGCATTAAAACATGGTAAATATCAAGGCTTCTTATCGGCACAAACTGCATTGCCGATGATGTACATGGATGATGCCATTCGCGCTACATTAAGTTTGATGGATGCGCCGGTAGAGAATATTACCATCCGCTCAAGCTATAATTTGGCAGGTGTAAGTTTTACGCCTGAGCAATTAGCTTCAGAAATTAAAAAGCTAATGCCTGAGTTTGAGATGAGCTATGCCGAAAACGACTCACGCCAGGTTATTGCCGATAGCTGGCCAAAATCTATTGATGACAGCCAGGCACAACAGGATTGGGGTTGGCAACTGGAGTATAATCTGCCAAAGATAACGGAAGATATGCTAACCAACCTGAAAACGATTATCTAAAAAAGGTTTATATTCGCGGTGTCTATGGTCTATTGATCAAAGACTATCGACAATATTAGAAATGGGAAGAGCATTCGAATTCCGGAAAGAGAGAAAATTTAAGCGCTGGGCCAAAATGGCGGTGCAGTTTACCCGTTTGGGTAAGGAGATAGTAATGGCTGTTAAAGCTGGTGGCGGCGACCCCAACACCAACTCGCGCCTACGTACTGCTGTGCAGAATGCCAAGGCGGTTAACATGCCTAAAGACAGAGTTGAGGCCGCTATCAAACGTGCCTCAAGCCGTGATGAGAAAGATTACGATGAGTTGGTTTACGAGGGTTACGCACAGCATGGCGTAGCTATATTGGTAGAGACCGCTACTGATAATACAAACCGTACGGTTGCTAACGTGCGCAGTTATTTTACAAAATATGGCGGTACGCTCGGTAAAACCGGCTCACTTGATTTCGTTTTCGCACGCAAATCTGTTTTCAGATTTGATCCCGGAGAGCGCGATCTGGAAGAACTGGAGTTTGAATTGATAGACGCCGGTTTGGAAGACCTTTTTGTGGAGGCCGATGAAGAAGGAAACGATGTAGCCGTTATCCATACCGCTTTTGAAGATTTCGGTAAAATGCAGAAAACTTTAGAGGAGATGGGCATCGAAGTAAAATCAGCCAAGCTGGAGCGTATCCCGCTGTCAACCACCGCAGTTACCGAAGAACAAGCCGTAGATGTACTGAAAATTGTTGACCGCTTAGAGGAAGACGATGATGTACAGGCGGTTTATCATAATATGGCGGAGTAATTCTCTAATTTGAAAATTTGAAGATGTGATAATTTGAAAATTCCTTACACCTTCAAATTTTCAAATTAAGTAATTTTCAAATCTAACATCATGCCTTTACTATCAACACGCAAACAGGAGAAAAAGGTTAAAGTAACCTTTGCCAATGGTTTACTTTTTGTAGAGAAAGAAGACGGTAAGCAACAAGCATTTCCGCTGGAATGGTTTCCGAAACTGCTGAACGCAACCGACGAGGAGCGTGCGGACTGGAGCCAAACCGATAAAGGCATCCGATTTAACCAACTGGATACTGATGTTCAGTTTTAATTGATTGATTTAAAGATTTGGCAATTTGAAAATTCCTGTCAATCTTCAAATTTTCAATCAACAAATTTTCAAATCACACAGATGACTTTCGAAGAGTTTTTTAAAAAGAAGAAGATAGATCTGATGGCCCTGCAATCGGGGCAGCCGGGTTTGTTCTCTGAATTTAAAGAGCACTACGAAGCTATGGGAGAAAAGAGTTTCGACCATACAAAGAAATACTGGTTTAATAAGCTGCGCCTGCAGTATCGCCTTGCTGCCGAAATAAAAGAGGAAAAGGTGATCATAGAGAACCGCCTTGCCGAGCAAACCATTGTAGAATCGCTAACCGAATCGGCAACTGCAAATGTAGGTTTTAAACCACGTTTTAAAGCCGGTGCAACAGCCGCTAAGCCTGCACCTGAACCGGTTGTTAAAGCAGAAGAATCTAAAGAGACCACCGCATCAACAGATACAGAAACATCGGCCGCGCCGAAACCTGCCGGGTTTAAACCAAGGTTTAATGCCAAAGCAATGGCCCCGAAAACGGATGAGCCTGTTGCAGAAGATAAACCTGCAACTGAAGCACCGGTAGAAACGTCTGCGCCAAAACCTGCGGGCTTCAAACCAAGGTTTAATGCTGCTAAGATGGCGACGCCTAAAACAGATGAGCCAGCTGCTGAAAGTAAGCCGTTAGACGAAAAGCCTGCGGAAGCGCCAACATCAACTCAAGCATCTGCACCAAAACCTGCCGGTTTTAAACCGAGATTTAACGCGGCTAAAATGGCGCCTAAGAAGGATGATCCTGTTGTTGAAGAAAAGGCTGTAGAGGAAACTCCGACAGAAGTCGTCGCACCAGCCGAAGCACCTGCTGCATCAAAACCTGCTGGTTTTAAGCCAAGGTTTAATGCAGCGAAGATGGCACCAAAGAAAGAACACCCTGCTGCTGAGGATAAGCCCTTAGAAGACACAACTGCGGAAAGTGTTGTGCCTGCGGAGCAAAAAGCAGAGGACATCAAAGTAAAGGAGCAGGAAACTGAGCCTGCTGCCGAAGCTACACCCAAACTTGGCTTTAAACCACGTTTTAACCCAAAGACCACAAAACCTCAACCACCAAAAACTGAGGACTGAGATATGAATACCGAAGAACTTTTTAACCAGGACAGAGGAAGCAGCGAGAAGAAAGAGCAAAAGCAAAGTCCGCTGGTAAGCCTGGAGCGCGATATTAAATTCTTTAACGATTCGATAAAAGAAGTTGCCATAGATATTATGCTTGAAGGGCTATCAGCTACGCCAATATTTGTTGCCCACCAGCATGAAGTTAAGTTGGGCGAAGTGATCCTTGACCGCAACGAACTGAATACCGAGTGGAGCATCCACGCCTCAACCATCGAGGAATTTATTGATCGCGGTATTATCAAAGCTGAATTAAAAGAGCGTTTCCTGAGCAGTTATAAAAATCCAAACGAGTTTATGTGCTTGTTTGTGATAGTGCCGGAGGGGGCAAACTTTGTTTATTATCCGTATTTAAAGAGTTAGAAAGTTAAAATGTTGTAAGGTTGAAATGTTGTTAATTCTTACCTTTAAGCGCAATAACTATGAAACTTTAAAACATTGCAACATCAAAACAGCATATCCATGTCAGATACAAAGATCCTTGTTTTAAACAGCCAGCAGATACAGCAGAAAATTGACCGTATTGCTTACCAAGTGCTTGAGGATAATTTTGATGAAAAAGAAGTGATTATTGCAGGCATCCTTCCGCGTGGTAACAAGGTGGCAGATCGTCTGAAAGTTGTGCTTGACAAGATCGCCCCGTTTAAAATAACCTTGCTTAGTATCGAGTTGGATAAGCAAAGCAGTCAGTTGCACGCTAACACTAATTTTAACGTTGAGGACTGCGCCAATAAGGTTATTATCCTGGTGGATGATGTGTTAAATAGTGGTAAAACCCTGGCTTATGGCTTCGGCGTGTTCCTTGATGTGCCTTTGAAAAAGTTACGTACGGTAGTACTGATAGACCGTAACCACAAAAACTTCCCGGTAACTACCGATTACGCCGGCGTTGCACTTTCAACCGTTATTAAGCAACATATTGATGTTGTGCTTGGCGTTGAGGGTGAGGAAGATGCGGTTTATCTGAGGTAATACTTTACTTTTTCGTCGCCAGCAGGTACATAATATTTTCAGGCGTTAAGTCTGCAAAGCTTTCTGCTATAAAAGCAGCTTTGCTATAATGTGGTTCGCGTTCGGCGAGCTTTGTTTCAATAAATTCAACTAATTCCTGTCCTTTTTTACCTTGAAGCACCGGGCGTGGGGTTTTAGCATTCTCCAGGCGCGACGCCAGCATTTTTGGCGTCAGTTTCATATAAACGGTTTGGCCGTTGGTATTCATCCAGTCCATATTATCAAAAAAACATGGTAGGCCACCACCGGTTGATATCACCGCATTCTCAGGATATTCCGTCTCTTTCAGGATCTTTGATTCCATCCGGCGGAAGGCATCTTCACCATGCTCAACAAAGTATTCGGCAATGCGCATGCCGGCCTGTTCCTCAAACTTATGATCAAGATCTATAAACTCGTACTCCATTGCCGCCGAGAGTTTGCGGCCCATTGTGGTTTTACCACAACCCATAAATCCTACTAAAAATATTAAACTCATTGTTTACTTAGATACTCTTTAACCAAGTCATCATATTTCGGCATATTATGAAAATGCCATTTATTAATTACGGTGCCATTTTTTAGCAATATGATACCGGGGTTGGCCCTTACCATACTCTTCAACGGAACACCATCGGCATAAAATAATTCGCTTACCAATTTATGATCTTTTGCAAATTGCTGAGCCTGAGCAGGTGCATTTGAAGTAAGAAAAATAACGCGGGTATTATAATTCTGGATCAGGTTTGCAGCTAAAGCATTGGCGTTAGCTATGGCGCCGTCATTGGTTTTTGAGAGATCGTAAGCCACTATGATCAAGCTGTAAAACGGACTGCTCAGCAATTCCTGATTATAATTATTGCCCTGTGCATCCTGGATATTCAAATCGCGGATCTTTGGCTCAAAGCCTTTTTTAACCAACCGGCTTTCCGGATTACCCTGCACTTCCCAATTGGTATCTTTCCAAATACCACTTTTCAAATATTCCTTATCAGTTATCTTTTTGGTTGCTTTGGTTTTCTTGTTTACCAGTATGTAAGTGATCTCATATTCATCAGGCTTGGCACCAGGCGGGGTTTTCATCTCCTCAAGGATGTTAGCGCCAATTTTGTACGGAAGGAAATCTACTACCGGTAAAAAGTTATAGGTGTACAGACCAAACCCTAACGAAACGATAGTGGCCAAAAAAATGACTTTATCCCCTGCTTTAGCACCAAATAACGGCTTTATGGTTTTACGGTTGACAAATAATACTAACACCAGCGCCAGCAGCACCATATCCTTGCTAAACGATTGCCATGGTGTAAGCGGGATAGCATCGCCAAAACATCCGCAGGTTTGTACCACTTTGAAAAAGGCCGAGTAGAAAGTAAGGAAGCCAAAGAATATGATCAGCAGTAGTAAGCCCCAAACTACTTTAACAGCACGTGCACCGGTGAGCAGTGCAAAGCCCAAGATCATCTCTAATGCACATAGCACAATGGCCATGCTTAATGCAAGGCTATCCAGAAAAGTGAGGTGGAACACCTCAAAGTATTCTTCCAGTTTATATGAAAACCCCAGCGGGTCATTAGCTTTTATCAATCCGGAGAATATAAAAAGCAACCCCACGGCAATACGGCAAAACCAAATCAATCCGTGTTTCATTTTACTCCCAGTTTTATCAGCGCAAATACCGAATAGTTAAGCATATCCTGGTAATTGGCTTTAACACCTTCTGACGCCAGGGTTTGGCCTTTATTATCCTCTATCTGTTTTACACGAAGTAATTTCATCAAAATAAGATCCGTTAATGAACTGATTCGCATTTCGCGCCAGGCCTCGCCGTAGTCGTGGTTTTTGGCAAACATCAGATCGCGGGTTTCCTGCACCTTGCTGTCAAAGATCATTTCAACCTCGTCGGGATTTAGTTCCAGCGGGGTATCTTCGGTACAATCCAGCTGCATCATGGCAATAACGCAATAATTTACAATACCGATGTATTCGCCGGTAATATCATCACCCACTTTTGAGATCTGTTTTTCCTCGAGCGTGCGGATGCGTTGTGCCTTAATAAAGATCTGGTCCGTAATGGATGATAGCCGTAAAATACGCCATGCGGTACCGTAGTCGCGTGTTTTTTTGATAAACAGGGTACGACAAACGTTTATAACTGTGTCAAATTCTTCTGCTGTGTTGCTCAAAAGGTTGTAATGTTTAAAAGTTGCAAAGTTGTAATGTTTTAGCTGCGGTTGCAGGGCGAGTGATTACCCTATTGCTCCTTCGAGAAAGGTGTCGCATAAATGTATCGGAGAATGCCTAAAGTTGATTTAACTTTACAACTTTAAAATCTTTCAACATTTTAACAAAACAACGTGGCTAAAGATACATTTTTTCAGAAAAAGACGACCATAAATGCGGGCGGTAAATTGATAGATCTGGCATCACCCAAAGTAATGGGCATTATCAATATTACTCCAGATTCGTTCTTTGCCGGCAGTCGTAAAACCGATGAGGATAGCCTGTTAATACAGGCAGAGAAGATGTTGAATGACGGTGCAGATTTCCTGGATGTAGGGGCCTACTCATCGCGCCCGGGTGCCACGGATATTTCTGTGCAGGAAGAGATAGATCGCCTGTTGCCCGGTGTTGAGGCTATTACCAAAAATTATCCTGAAGCGATTATTTCTGTTGACACCTTTCGCGCTGATGTGGCCGAGGCTGCTATCAAGGCAGGTGCACATATCATCAATGATATTGCCGGCGGCGAACTGGATAACAAAATGTTTGCTACCGTTGCCCGCCTGCAGGTGCCTTACATATTAATGCATATGAAGGGCAACCCCCAAACCATGCAGCAATTAGCTGAATACGATGATGCATTTGGCGAAGTGTATGATTACTTTACTAAAAAAATCTATGCGCTGAGGCAGTTGGGTGTACATGATATTATTATAGACCCCGGCTTCGGGTTTGCTAAAAAAGCAGAGCATAGTTATGCGCTGATGAACCGCATGCAGGAGTTTGAGAGATTGAAACTACCACTCTTTGCAGGCATCTCCCGGAAAAAAATGATCTATGATTTATTAGGTGTCACAGCCGAAGAAGCACTTAACGGCACTACCGCTTTAAATACCATCGCGTTAATGAAAGGCGCTAATATTCTGCGGGTGCATGATGTTAAAGAAGCTGTTGAAGCTGTTGCCATATTTAATACTGTTACTTTGGGTGATAATAAATATCTTCTGCCTAAATGAAAAACAGCCTTACTTTCTTGTTAATTTCGATTGCTTTTTTGGGTTTTAACGCTGCCTTTGCCCAGCAGGTGGTAGTTGTAAAAAAACAATACATATTTGAAAGTGCGCCCTTTGCGGCATGCCATGCCTCAACTATCGTAAAGCTGGAAGATAGCAAATTGTTAGCTGCCTGGTTTGGCGGTACCCAGGAAGGGCACAATGATGTATGTATCTGGATAGCGGCTAACGATGGTAAAAGTTGGTCGGCGCCGCGTAAGGTTGTTGATGGTATGCAACCCGATGGTAAGCAGCTCCCTTGTTGGAACCCCGTGTTATTTAAAGCCGCAAACGGAATGCTGTATCTTCATTATAAAATGGGCCCTAACCCGCGCGAGTGGTGGGCGGTTTACAAAACTTCAAAAGATAATGGCCGAACATGGTCAGCAGCTAAGATGTTGCCAAAAGGTTTTCTTGGGCCTATTAAAAATAAACCCCTACAGCTTAAGAATGGCAATATACTATATCCATCAAGTACCGAAAGTTTGGACGAGAAAACCTGGAAGATACATCTGGAGCGTTCTGATGCCGGCCTTAATAAATGGGAACATATTGCTATTGATTGCGATACTTTCCAGGTTATACAGCCATCAATATTGCGTTATTCCGCTAATAAGCTGCAATTATTATCACGCAGCAAAGAGAATGTTATTGTACAGAATTGGTCGGGCGACGATGGTAACACTTGGGATAAAGCAACAGCTACTGAATTGCCCAACCCTAACTCGGGGAGCGATGCTGTTTCTGTAGGCGCTGTTCAGCTATTGATATACAACCCACTTAACGCCGGTAAAAACTGGTGGGACGGAAGATCGGTGCTTAAATTGGCTGCATCTACTGATGGTGAACATTGGAAAGATGTATTTACTTTTGAGAACGAACAAAAAGGAGAATTTAGTTATCCCGCCATTATAGCAGATAAAAAGGGCAATATTTATATCACCTATACGTATAACCGCGTCAAGATTAAGTTTTGGCAGCTTCGGCTCAAAAAAATAGATTAACTATTTTAAATTGCATAATTAGCTGACAGCAGGTAAGCATGCAGCTTATGGTAGCCGCTTGGATCCGTGAGCGATTACCTTTAAACATTTTTTACTTGTTTTACCTTAGTTTTTTATCCTAACGTATTGCCAGCTCGGGCCATCAGCTAAAGAAGTGCCGACAGTAAATGTATCGGTTTTGATGGTATAAACATCTGTATAATCCGGATTAGTTAAAGTGATCTTACCAGATTTGGTGCCGTTATCATCACTGGTGGGCGTTAATGTATATTTACCCTGGCTCTCTACTTTGTTCTCAGCATATTCGGTGTAACTGCCATCGGCTTTAAAAATATATTTGTTGCCGTTACCTGCACTATAATTTTTAGGCATCGTCCAGCCGGTAGTGAATAATCTTAGTTCCCAGGTACCTACAATGCTGCCGCTTTGGGGTTTAGGCGAATTTTTACTACAAGCCGCAAAAGCTAATACAAAAGCCAGTATGATAAGATAGTTTTTCATGGTTTGTTATTAAATGTTATGCCCTTAGTTATTTCACCTTAACGTAGGTTGATATCATTGCTTCAGCAATCATAGAACCAACGGATATTGTATCTGTCTTAAACGTAAACATTTCATTTTCATCAATACCATCAAATTTGATAGTACCGTATTGCATGTTCTTTTCCTTCCCTGTTATACTGATGTGGAATTTGCCGCTCCCTAACAATCGGTCTTTTTCAGTCCACGTATAGGTACTATCGTTGTTAAACTGGTAAATATCGCCGTTACCGGCTCCATATTTTGTGGTAGCGCCGGTAAAGCCGCCGGACTTAGCACGCAATTCCCATTTGCCAAACACGCTGGTATTAACCACTGTTTTATCTTTTTTGCATGCCAAAACAACGAAGGCAATTGCCAGGATGAGAAAATACTTTTTCATGACCAGTAGATAAAATTGATTATACTATTTTATTCTTGCATAAATAAATCTTGGCCCATCAATATATGAGGAGCCAGTTACGATCGTATCACCTTTAATAGTTAACGGTTGTGTGTCTGTCGGATTGCTGAACGTAATACTACCGAAACGGCGACCCTCGGATTCATCACTAAGCGTAAAAGTGAAATTCCCCTGTATTGTATTCTTATCCGGCATAGTCTTAACATATTTGCTATTTGTGTTGAATTGATAAGAGTCTTTATCTTTTTCCGCAACAACATATTTACCATTATCAGTAATTACAGAGTTTAGACGCCATGAACAATAAGTGGTAGGGGTAGTTGGTTTATCTTTTTTGCAGGAAGCGAAAGCAAAAACAGCTATAATTATCAATAACGATTTTTTCATATTGAGCATATTTTTAGATAAATAGTAAACAGGTATTACTTAGTTGCCAAATATTGAAGCTTTCTTTACCCTTGCATACCGGTAGCTTGGCATGTCTAAGCTGGAATCACCTATTACCAGGTCATCGCCTTTAAATGTGATAACCTCGGTTTTCTGAGTGTCGCTAAATGTAATATTGCCATAGCGTCGACCATCTTGTTCACCGGTGAGTTTTAAGACAAAAGTTCCGCTCGTCTGTGTTTTGTCTGCCGCGGTTTTTATGTAACGATTATCTGCTGTAAATACGTAGGTTTCTTTGTCTTTGTCCTCAACAGTGATGGTAATGCTGGCTAAAATGGTTTTAAGTTCCCAAGTGCCCGTGATACTTGGAGTTACCGGTTTGTCTTTTTTGCAAGATGAGAAAATGGCAAACAATGCCAGGATGATAAGGTATTTCTTCATGGTATTTAAGTTTAGTTTATACAGTTACGCAATCACCTGCGGAAATGCTACAACCAAGTAGAGGTTTTTAGCGATAAAGCGTTGATAATTATTTCTTTATCCTTGCGTATTTTGCGCTTGGCGAATCCGGTGAGATAGTGCCTATGATAAAGGTATCAGCTTTAAGATGAAATTCCTGAACTTTAGAGGACTGGCCAAATACAATATTACCGGAACGATATTCACCGCTCTGTTTATCAAGATTTAAAATGAAGATACCGTGTTCTAATTCGTTGCCTAAAGCGGATAACACATACTGGTTCTCGTTGGTGATCACATATCTGAGCTTTACCGGCTCGCTTGTTGTGGAAAAAGGGCCGGCTATAGAGTGAAGCTCCCAGGTGCCATTTAACGCGCTAACAGGTTTATCTTTTTTGCAGGATGAGAAAATGGCAGTTAGTGCCAGGATGATAAGGTACTTCTTCATAGTATTTAAGTTTAGTTATTAAACTTACGTAACCATGATTTAAAACGCTACAATGCAATACTAATTTTTGCTAACGAATGTTGTGAGGCTTAAAATGGAGTCGACATATTCGCGCGTATTGGCCAATCGTGGTACTTTGTGCTGACCGCCAATTTTACCGCGGGTTTTCATCCAGTTAAAGAATGTGTTTTGTTCCATTAATCGCACTAACGGGCGGCGTAAGGCCATATCCTTAAAGCGCTTTGCGTCGTAATCAGAGTTTTCTTTGCGCAGCGTTTCATCAAGCAGGTCAACAAAGCGTTCAAATTCTGCGGGATGTTTATCAAATTCTATCAGCCACTCATGTGCCCCGCACTCGTTATCACTAAAATATACCGGAGCAGCAGTGTAATCGCGGATGATTGCTCCTGTTTGCGAACAAGCTTCTGCAAGGGCTCGCTCGGCATTGTCTATGATCAGCTCCTCGCCAAAGGCGTTTATAAAATGTTTGGTACGGCCGGTGATCTGGATCCGGAACGGCGAAAGCGAAGTGAATTTAATGGTATCGCCAATCATATATCGCCATAAACCGGCATTGGTGCTAATGATAAGCGCATAGTTTTTATTCAACTGCACCTCATCTAACGTGAGTGTTTGAGGATGCTCATCATGAATATTTTCGAGCGGAAGAAATTCATAGAAAATGCCATAATCAAGCATCAACAACATATCGCCTGGTTGTTCCAGGTCCTGTATGCCAAAGAAACCTTCTGATGCATTGTAGGTTTCCAGGTAATACATATCGTTTTTAGGGATCAGTTTGCTGAACTGTTCTCGATAGGGTGTGAAATTTACGGCACCATGGAAGTACAGTTCAAGGTTTGGCCAAACTTCGAGCAAATTAGCTTTGCCAGTGATCTCCAGGATACGTTTAAATAACAACAAGTTCCAAGTTGGTACGCCGCTGATGCTGGTTACATTAACATCCTTGGTGGCGTAAGCCATTTTCTCTATCTTTTCCTCAAAGTTCTCTAACAGTGCAATATCCAAATGCGGAGTGCGATAAAACTCGGCCCAAAGGGGCAGGTTTTTCATGATAACGGCCGAAAGATCACCGAAGAAAGTATCTGTATTGAGCTGTGCTACCTGGTGGCTACCGCCAAGGGTTAGACTCTTCCCGGTAAAAATGCGGGCGTTTGGTCTGTTGTTAAAATAGAGGGTAAGCATATCCTTACCACCTTTAAAGTGGCATTCCTCTAATGATTCTTCACTTACGGGAATAAACTTGCTGCGATCACTGGTAGTGCCTGATGACTTGGCAAACCACCTTATTTCTGAAGGCCAAAGTACGTTTTGCTCACCTTTAAGCATTCGCTCAATGTAAGGCTTCAGTGTATCGTATGTTTGGATGGGAACCCGCTGCTTAAACTGACTCAGGTTTTCGATGCTTTTGTAACCATATTTTTTGCCCCATTCGGTGTTTTCGGCACCTGCTATCAACTGCTCAAACCATTCTTCCTGCACCTCATTAGGGTATTTCATAAAAAGCTCTATCTGATGGATACGCTTTTTCATGAACCAGGTAAACACGGAGTTGAAAAGGGTCATACTGTTGGCTTATGGTTCATGGGTGATAGCTCATGACCGCGCGAGCGCTACCATGAACCACGATCTATTGGCTATGAACAGCTCAAATATATAAGTTACTGCGGAAAAACTTTTCTTTTCAGCACAAAGTTTGCGCCGAGGTAAACTTTACGCACCAGTTCGTTCTCGGCCAAAACCTCTGGCACACCCGATTCCAGGATCTTACCCTCGAACAGCAGATAAGCCCTATCGGTAATGGAAAGAGTTTCCTGTACGTTGTGATCAGTAATGAGGATGCCGATGTTACGGTGTTTCAGTTTGGCTACCATGGCCTGGATTTCCTCTACTGCTATAGGGTCTACACCGGCAAAAGGCTCGTCCAGCAGGATAAAGTTTGGCTCGGCGGCAAGGGCGCGGGCAATCTCGGTACGGCGGCGTTCACCGCCTGATAGCAGGTCGCCTCGGTTTTTGCGCACTTTATGCAGACTAAACTCATCTATCAGTTCTTCCAGTTTGTCGCGCTGTTTGTCCTTGGTCATTTTGCCCATTTCCAATACAGCCTTGATGTTATCCTCAACGGAAAGTTTACGGAAAACAGATGCTTCTTGTGCCAGGTAGCCGATGCCTTTTTGTGCACGGCGGTACATTGGGTCGGTAGTTATTTCTTCGTCTTCGAGAAAAATCTTGCCCTCGTTAGGCTTAATTAACCCTACGATCATGTAAAACGATGTGGTTTTACCGGCACCGTTTGGTCCAAGCAATCCAACAATCTCGCCCTGCGATACATTGAACGTAACATCGTTAACAACAGTACGCTGTTTATATTTCTTTATTAAATGCTCGGCGCGTAATATCATAGGTTGAAAATTCAAAATTCAAAAGTAAAAATTAAAAAGCGTTTCATGCTGACGGAGCTAAAACTACTCACCAGTCACTACTCACCACTTACTAATCTTATGCCTTTTATGTTCAATTGTATAGTGCGTTGTTCGCGCCATACGTTTTCTTCAATCGTGTAACAAATATCAAACGGTACGCCGTTTTTAAGTTCGGGAAGTAACTCGCCCTGGTTAAAGGCAATGCAACTGAATGCAGGCGAACCCGGCTGCATTACAAACATTTTTAAGTGTTTAGCGCCTACCAAACTGGCTGCCCCGCTAACATACACATTTTTGGTTATGAACACGGGTGCCATATTCTCCGGCCCGAATGGCGCAAACTGGTTCAATATCCTGAAAAATTTGGAATCGATCTCCGTCAGGTTAATTTCCGCATCAATACTTATCTGCTGTACCAGCAATTCATCGGGGATGGTTGAGCATACTACTTCCTCAAACTTTGCCATAAATGCGGGAACGTTCTCCGGTTCCATAGTTAAGCCCGCGGCATATTTATGCCCGCCGAATTGGATAAGTAAATCGCTGCAACTGCATAATGCTTCATACAAATCGTACCCCAAAACAGAACGCGCCGAACCTGCCACATGCCCGTTTGAACGGGTTAGCACTACGGTAGGGCGATAGTATTTCTCGGTAAGGCGCGAAGCAACAATACCAATAACACCTTTGTGCCAATTCTCGTTAAATACAACTGTTGATTTGCGGGCGATAAGCACATCATCATTATCAATAATGCTCAAAGCTTCATCCGTAATTTGCTGATCGTGGCCTTTACGTTCAACGTTACGCAGGTTTATCAGGTCACCTTTTTCACGTGCATCGTCCTCATGGCAGGCTATCAATAGCTGCACGGCATGCTTGGCATCATCAATACGACCGGCGGCATTAATGCGCGGCCCTAACTGAAAAACCACGTCGGAAATATTGTAATCTTTGCCCTTGCCCGCTACCTCCATCAGCATTTTTACACCGATGCAAGGCGCCTCATTAATCTTTGTTAAACCTAAATGGGCTAACACACGGTTTTCACCGGTAACATGCACAATATCGCAAGCAACGCTGATAGCGACAAGATCAAGGTATTCGGCAACTTCTTCAAAAGGGATATTATGTACCTCGGCGTAGGCTTGAGCCAGTTTAAAGCCAATGCCGCAGCCGGATAGTTCTTTATAAGGATAATCGCATTGCGGGCGTTTGGGATCTAAAATGGCTACTGCGGCAGGTAATTCGTCACCAGCCAAGTGGTGATCGCAGATAATAAAATCAACGCTCAATGTATTGGCATAAGCAATTTTATCAACCGATTTAATGCCACAGTCTAAAGCAATGATAAGGCTGAAGCCATTTTCAGCAGCGTAATCGATGCCTTGGGTAGATATGCCATAACCTTCTTTATAACGATCAGGGATATAATACTCTATATTACTGTACCGCTTGCTAAAAAAGCTGTATACCAAAGCAACTGCAGTAGTACCGTCTACATCATAATCTCCGTAAACTAATATTTTCTGATCTTTTGCAATAGCTTCATCAATGCGGTTGATAGCTTTTTCCATATCGGCCATCAGGAACGGATCATGCAAATGCAGCTCGCTCGGGCGAAAGAAATAGCGCGCTTCCTCAAAACTGGTTACGCCGCGCTGAACAAGGATGTTAGAAAGTCTGGTGCTTATGTTTATATCGGCAGACAAGCTTTTCACCGTGTCTGCGTCAGCAGCATCTTTTAACACCCATCTTTTGTTCATAGTTTATGTTTCGCTTAAAAGGTATAAAGATAACCAATGGTTGATAAACGCGAATATGTGTACAAAATTTTAGTGACATAAAAATTACCATGCATTGTTTTGATAGAGATGATTTATCGTATATGTTTGCATAAACATACTAATTGGTATGTATTAGATAAAAGATGTCAAAAGCAGCAGAAACCCGCCAGATGATATTGCAAAAATCATTCGAGTTGATATACCGCCAGGGATACCAGGCAACGAGTATTGATAATATTTTGGCTACCACGCAGGTTACCAAAGGCGCTTTCTTTTATCATTTTAAAAGCAAAGATGAAATGGGCCTGGCGCTCATCAACGAGGTGCTATACCCTGGTATGTACGCCAACATGGTTACACCGCTTATAGATGCGCGCGACCCTATTAACCAGATCTACGCTATGGTGCGCAACTTGTTAATAAAAATTCCGTTTCTGCGTGCTAAGTATGGTTGCCCGGCAATCAACTTGATAGAGGAACTTGCCCCGCTGAAAGAGGATTTCAGGAAGGCGCTGGTTAGGCTGACCGAGCAATGGCAGGACGCCATAGCCCAAACTATTGAGCATGGTAAAGAGGATAACCAAATCCGCATAGATGTAAATTCAAAACATGCAGCCTGTTTTATAGTGGCCGGTTACGCAGGGATTCGTAATATGGGTAAGGCAATGGGTTCCGCCTGCTATACGCCATACTTACTGGAGTTAAAGAACTACCTGCAATTGATGGAGTAAAATTTTTTGATAAATAACATACCAATTGGTATGTTTTAATGATGTATACATATGTTTGATATTTTACTATTCGTCCACTCTGTTATGCGATGGGTGGTGCTGATAAGCCTGCTAACCGCTATTTATAAAGCTTGTGATGGCTATATGAAAGGCCGTGTTTTTAGCAACGCAGACAATGCGTTACGGCATTGGACCGCCACCATTGCTCATATCCAACTAATGGTAGGTATGCTTGTTTACACGCAAAGCCCTAATGCAAAATTCAGTTTTAAGCAGCCGGTATTTTACGGGCATATCACTCCAACGTTCTTTTTCGGTGTATTGCATTTGCTGATGATGTTATCAGCTATTGTATTGATCACCGTTGGCTCGGCCACGGCAAAACGCAAGGCAGGCGACCGGCAGAAGTTTAAAACAATGCTTATTTGGTTCGGTATCGCATTGCTTGTTATCCTGCTGGCTATACCATGGCCATTTTCGCCGCTGGCCCAAAGAGCTTACTTACGCAGTTTACATTAAAATTCTTTTAAATATGAGATCGTTATTATCCACCAATATCGGCAGGTTACGTGTGATTGATTTTTAGAAGGCGTGTCGCTGCTTGTACTACTTTTTGTTGCCGTGCCGCTGAAGTATGCAGCACACAACCCAGCAATGGTAAAAGCGATGGGGCCTATACATGGGTCGCTTTTTTTGCTGTTTATCTACAATACAATAAGTGTGGGTATAGAACAACGCTGGAAAAAAGATATTATCACCAAAGTGTTATTGGCATGCATTATCCCTTTCGGTACGTTTTATATTGATAAAAAGGTGTTGAGGAAGGGGGGAACGGATATAACTTAAAACAACACTTTAATAATTATGTCATTTCGAACGATTGATAACGAGGAGAAATCTTCTGCCGGCTATTTTCAGGATTGCTTGACAGCGTAGAAGATTTCTCGTCGCTCCTTCCCGCACTTCCCACCCCTGTGCTCGCTCGAAATGACAACGTGCGGTGTTAACTGCGTTATTACCTGCCGCTCAGCGTTTGGTATTTACTGCCATTAGCAGGGTCAACCGCGTTGAGGATATTCATGGCAGCCATCCTGTCCTGCGGGGCAGCCGCACTGAAAATAGAGATCAGCTCATTGTTTTTAGCCGTGAAAAAAGCCAGTGGGAAGTACGAGCCCAAGCGTTTTCTATCCACATCATTTAATACAGGCAATAAGGTGCCAATGTATTTGCGTGCTTTGCCGGCATTTTCCGCCATCATATCTAAACCATTGCGGTGATAGTTATATATCAGTTCGCGCAGGTTATTGTAGATCTTGTTGTTCAGGTTTTCCATCAGCCAGTAGCGGTTTACGTTACTGTTGTCAAAACCTTTCCATCCCTTGTACGAGGATGTTTGGGCGTTAATTGCGACTGTTTGGGCATTCAGAAAATAAGGTGTACCGCCAAATTTAGAGAACGAGTCATAATCCATCCCAACAATAACGTAAGCATAAAAAGCCATGATGGAGCTTAAATTGCTTTGAAAGTTTTGATCCGTGTAATCAATGGTCTGGCCGTCGGTATAGGTGAAATCAACATCCTTATCATTAATGTTGAGCAGGGTAGTGGTGTAAGTTGAATTATACACAGGCCTTGACGATTGTACCTGCAACTCGCCGCTAAAACTGCTGCTGCCATCCCAGTTGGTGATGTTTAGTACAAAGTTACAATCAATGCGTTCGTTCGGAGCAATATCATCGGCACTCCACTTACGGCCGTTCAGAAAATCCTTCATGGCGCGCTCCAAGGTCTGGAAAATTCGGGTATTGGTTACCTGTATTTTGGGGGCTACCACTTTAACACGTGCATTTAAGTCTTGCGCTTTTGCGTAAAAGCAGCATAGGCTGAGGAATGTTAAAGTGAGCAGTTTTCTCATTTGTTAAGCAGTTGGGTAATTCTTGAGCAGATATCCCGCGCTACCTCGGTTTTGTTTTTTAACTCGAAAACAGTTTTGCTATGGTCGCGCGCTATCAAAGTTACTTTATTGGTATCACTTTTAAAACCCGCGCCACTGTCGTTTAATGAGTTTAATACAATCAGGTCGAGATTTTTCTTCTGCAGTTTTTCTTTGGCGTGCTCTTCCTCGTTGTTTGTTTCTAAAGCAAAACCTACCAAAACCTGATTGTCACGTTTCTGCTGACCAAGGGTTTTTAGTATATCCGTAGTTTTCTTCAGCACGATATTGAAATGGTCTTCAGTCTTTTTGATCTTCTGTGTTGCTACCTGCGCCGGAGTATAATCGGCCACGGCGGCGCACATTACGCAGGCATCAGCATCAGTGAAATTATCCAGACAAGCGGCAAGCATCTCGGCAGCGCTGGTAACATCAATGCGTTTGATGCTTTGATATTTGCTTTTCTGCGCTGTAGGCCCCGCTATCAAAGTAACATCGGCCCCAAGGGAAGCCAGTTCATCGGCCAAAGCAAAACCCATTTTACCGGACGAATGATTACCAATAAACCTTACCGGATCAATAGCCTCATACGTAGGCCCGGCTGTAACCAGTACCCTTTTATTAACCAACGGAAGCTTTTTTTTAATATCGGCTTCTAAAAATGCCACTATTTCTTCAGGTTCGGCCATGCGTCCTTCACCGTGTAAGCCACTTGCCAGCTCGCCGCTCCCGGGCGGTATCAATATATTTCCGAAGGTTTGCAATTGCGTAATGTTGTCTCGCGTAGCAGT
>JAESTD010000297.1 GCA_016763755.1 Mucilaginibacter sp. | reverse complement strand
TAATACTTTTGCCTTAAGTGCCCTCGCCGCGTCTGCTGAAGCCCGGCCCAAGTTGGCTCCTGTCTGCTGATCAGGCAAGTTAGCTATCGCATCATTCAGATCTTTAAGGATGTAGGCGACACACTCGTCGTAAGTTTTCCTTTTAACGCCGGTAAGGTCATCTGTTAATTGAAAGGATTTTTCGATAATGGGTACGCCGCCGTAGTTCCAGATAAGTTTGGCATATACAAATGCCCTCTGAAATTTCACCTCGGCTATCATCCTTGATTTTACAGCATCATCAGCCGGAACGCCATCTATCTTAGAGAAGAAAATGTTGAAATTGGCGATGGCAGCATAACCAACGTTGTAATAATTAAAATAAGCAGAAAGACCACCCACATTATCGGGCGTTAATGCGGCCTTGCCTACAGGGGTTTGGTAACCGCCCAAGTCGGCATTTATAAAGCATTCATCGCCAAAGTATTGCATATCGTTACCGAAGCCATCGAGCAGATAATTATACTGGGCATTCACAAAAAGCTGCGCCAGGTTGGCATCAGACCAAATGGCTGTTTCAGAGATCCTATCAGTTGGGGTGATATCAAGAACATCCTTTTTGCAGGCGCCAAGGCACATGCACGATATCAGCAGTATGTATTTATGTTTCATAACTGTGTTAAAAAGTAAAGTTTACGCCTAAGTTTAGCACTCGTTGCTGGCTTAATCCCCAGCCCCAGTTAGAAAGTTCCGGGCTTACGTTAATGTCTTTATAGTTATCATGGATAAAGAAAAGGTTGGTGCCATTGGCAAATACCCTTGCACTCCTGAAACCTGCTTTAGATAATAAGTTGTTTGAAAAAGTATAGCTCACTTCGGCTGTTTTCAGCTTAAGGAAGGCCATGCTTGCATAGCGCCAGGTGGTGTTTGTAGTACCGTTTGTAAAGTTCTGGCCCGGGCTTGGGTTAGTTCCGTTAGGATTAGCCGGCGACCACGCATCTTTAGCTTGTGCCGAAGGGAAATCGCCCCACCCAAGCGGGTCGAACGGTAACACGCTGTACTTTTCGCCGTAGGCATGCGCCTGCCCCTGGAAACCCAGGATAAGTTCAAATGCCTTGTAACCAAAACGGAAGTTAGCACCGTAAACAATCTCGGGCGTAGGACTGTATTTCTGGCGAACCATATCCAGGTTATTTATTTGTCCGTCGCCATTGATGTCCTTGTAAATTAAATCGCCCTGCTGTACGCCTGCCATGTGCGGAGTTGCATCAATTTGTGCCTGGCTTTTAAAGATCCCCTCGGTTTCGTAAAGCACAGGTGCGCCAAGCGGTTTACCTGTTTGCTGCTGGTACGCAGGCAAGCCCGGTGTCTCATCAATAAATAATACTTTGTTTTTAGCGTAAGTTAAGTTACCCCCAACTGTGTACCTGAAATCGCCGATTTTGCCGGAGGTAGAAAGATCTATCTCAACACCCTGATTCCTGATACGGCCGATGTTTTCGTTAGGCAGTGCAAGGCCTGTGTAAGCCGGTACCGAAGCATTGCGGGTAGCCAGGATATTACTTCTGGTAGTCCTGAATACATCAACTACTGCGGTTAATTTACCACCAAAGAAACTTCCCTCTAAACCAATATCGGTAGTTTTTGCAACTTCCCAGGTGATGTCAGGATTTGGCACATTGATCTGGGTTAACCCCTGATTGGAAACACCGTTTAAGGGATAATTATTACCGTAAGTGTATGAGGTAAGGTATTGATAAGCACCTACTTTATCATTACCCATCTCACCCCATGATGCTCTCAGTTTAAGGTTATCCACCCATTTTACTTCTTTCAGAAAATCTTCTTTTGATATGATCCAGTTACCTGATACGCCGGGGAAAAAGCCGTAACGTTTACCAGGAGCAAAGTTCTGCGATCCATCATACCTGAACTGGAACTGAACATTGTATTTATCGTTAAACCCGTAAAGTGCACGGCCGAAAAGATTTTGCCTGCCGGTTCTTACAGATGACCCGTTGTTCGACTGATCTGCCGCGTTAGAACTGCCCGCGAAAAGCTCCTGGATTGAGCCGCTTGCAAAATTCATACGGCTGGCACTCACAGAGTAACCATCTGATGTGCTTTGTTCAAAAGCTACAAATGCATCTATTAGGTGTATACCACCAAACGTGCGTGTGTAACCCAGTTTTAAGTTTGAGGTCACCGTGCTGCCTGCCGGGAAGAAAATGGCAAGCTGCGGCGCAGATACGTTTGAACTTTGTAGCTTATTATAATCTCCTGTAGCTGCATCATAGGTATAGTAGTAGCTTAGTCCATTAAAGGTTTTCTGATAATTGTTATCATAATCGTAGGCAAAATTGCCGGTTAAAGACAAGCCTTCAACACCCGGAATTTTATACACAGCGCCCAGGTTGCTGGTGAGGTTCATGGCGGTTTGTTTAAGGTTGCCGTAGTTTGGATCTCTAAACATGGTTAACGCGCTAAATCCTGAACGGCCTGAACCAAAGAACCCGTTTGGATATATACCTACCGACGTAGGCAGACCCAACACCACGTGGGCTATCTGTGCCTGGCTGCTCACATTGTCCCTTAGCCTACCCGAGATATCGAGGGAGATCTTCAGGTCTTTGTTTACCTGCGCATCAATATTTGAGCGTACGTGGTATTGCTTATCGTAGTTAAATCCATCAATATAGGGTGTGCCCTCATGCAGATAACCTGCTGCAACAAAGTACTTGGTTTCAGGTGAACCGCCGGATACGGTAACATCGGCGCGTTGCTGAACTGTCCAATCTTTGAAAATTAGCTTTTGCCAGTTGGTATTAGGGTGGCCTACGGGATCGCTGCCGTTTTTAAACAGTTCAATATCGTTGTCGGTATAAATAGGTGGCAACCCTGGCGCTGGCGCTGCAAATTGGCCATCTCTGCAAACAGAGGAGAGCCAGCAGTTTCCGGGATACGCTCGGGCTGAGAAAATGCCTGGTTGTAGGTTGCACTTACTTCGGCCCTGCCGGTTTTACCGCGTTTAGTAGTGATGAGAATTACACCATTTGCAGCCCTTGAACCGTAAATGGCAGCCGATGCATCTTTTAGCACGGTTATCGATTCTACATCAGCAGGCGGCACGAAATTGAGGCCGCCATAATCGCGCACTATGCCATCAATAACATATAGCGGAGAGGCATCTCCGTTGGTGCTTCGCCCACGGATATAAACTTCAACACCCTCGTTACCCGGTTCGCCGCCACGGTTATTGATCACCACGCCAGGCACACGACCGGCTAAGCCGGCACCAAGGTTTGGCGATGGGCTTAAAGCAACATCTTTAGATTTAACTGTGGTAATTGCGCCCGATACTTTATTTTTTGATTGCGTACCATAACCCACCACAACAACATCACTTAATGTTTTGGCTGATGGCTGCAGGTTGATAGATATTGCGTTTGTGTTTCGTACAGTATCCAACGCGGTATTGTAGCCAACAAAGCTAAATTGCAGCACGTTGTTGATGTTGGCGTTAATCTGGAACCGCCCTTTTGTGTCAGTAACAGTACCGGATGTAGTGCCTTGTACGGCGACTGTAACCCCAGGTAATGGTGAGCCGGTCTCATCCTTAACCGTACCCGATAGCCTGAGCGATTGGGCGCTTGCCCGTTGCAGAGCAAGTAAGGACAATAGCAACACGGCAAAGCATGTAATTGCCTGTTTAGAAGTTTTGTAAATTTTCTTCATATCTGTGAGAAATAGATAGGATAATAATTAATAATCAGTTGGTTATAATAGTTAGCTAACGCTGTTTTAGTACAAGGCCCGATGTTTATGACATGGCCATCTGATGGGTCTACAGGGGTAATTTGTTTTCATCTTTGAGGTTTTAGTTTGAGTTTCATCCTGCTACGACAAAATCACAGCAGGCATTTAATTGGTTATATCAAAGCAACGCCAAAAGGCATGCAGCGGCAACCCATACTGTCCTATAGGCAGATGAAGCAGAAAGCGCGAAAATTAATGGGGATAAATAACGGGCTGTGTAAGCGCCGGTTGCTAATTCGCCATGATTGGCGGATGGTTCTGTTCCCGGAACTCTTTGGGAGAAAAGGAGTATACGCGTTTAAATTCGCGGTAGAAATAAGACTGATTATTAAACCCGTTTGGTAATAGATCTCAGATACTGTTAACTGGGTTGATCTCAGTAATGATGCGGCGGTTTTTAGCCTTACATGCTTTATAAGCTCAGCGGGTGTCATATTAGTAAACGCCTTTACTTTACGATAGAGCGACATTTTGCTCATGCCCATTGCCTTTTCGAGAAACGGAGCATCCAGATCAGGGCTGGAGAGATTCTCGTTGATCACTTTGATAACCTTCTCCAGAAAAAGCTTATCATCAGACTTTAGTCCACTTTCAATAGCAGGCTGCACATACCCATCCTTTTTAAAAAACGATTGGATCTTTTCGCGGTATTGGATCAGTTGATCAATTTTATTAAGCAGTATTGTAGCGTTAAAAGGTTTCGCCAGGTAGGCATCGGCACCAACTTCAAACCCTTCTACACGTTCTTCTGCTGATGATAGAGCCGAGAGCAGCACAAAAGGAATATGGCAGGTTTCAAAGGTATTTTTGATGGCTGCGCACAGCTTTAAGCCATCAAGCTCATCCATCAACACGTCAGATACGATGAGGCTGGGAATGATGCGCTTTAAAAGATCAAGCGCCGATCGGCCATTTTCAGCTTCGTAAACAATGTATTTTTCAGCAAGTATCTCGCGCAATAGCAAACGTATGGATGGCTCATCTTCTACAATAAGAATAGTGCGCTTAGCACTATTTGAAAGGTCTTCAACAAGAGCGAGGTCATTATTTACCGTAACCTTATTCTCTGTTATTGATTGAGAACTGATAGCAGAACGTACCAGCTCTGATGGCTTTTCTGATGCCTTAATATTAGTTAACCTCGACCTGGGCGAAACCGGGACGATCAATGGCAGAGTAACATTAAATGCAATACGCTGCTCTTTAGATACCACGGCGATAGAGCCGCCTAAAAGCTCGGTTAGCTGCCTGGCAAATGCCAACCCTATACCCGAGCTTGCTTTTGACCTATCATTGTTATCAAGCGTGTAAAACTGCTCAAACAACAAATGCAACCCTTCTGATGGGCCATTATAGCCCGTATTGGCCACAACAATATTTACACTTTCTGCCGCCGTTTCAGTAACCAGAAAATCTATGCTTTCGCCGGGGCGCGTGTATTTAAAGGCGTTTGATAAGAGATTGAATACGATCATCTCTATTTTATCCTTATCGCTGGTAACCCTTATGTTTTCTGTAATGGATACGGTAGTCTGAATCGAATTTTGTTCCGTTAAAGGTTCAAACAGAGCGGCTATGCCGCTTAGCAGGTTACTTAAATTAAACGACGTTAACTGCGCTTTCAAATGTCCATCCTCAGCTTTACGAAATTCCAGCAAACGATGTGTAAGATATTGTAACCGAAACGCTTCCTGATTTGCAATATCAAGAAAATTCCAGCCTGCGTGGCGGGCTTCGTTGTTTTTGTTTTTGAATAAAAACCTCTCGATAGACCCTAATATTAATGTTAACGGCGTTTGCAGCTCATGGGTAATGTTGGTGAAAAAATCCATTTTTTGGCGATAGAGCTTTTGCTCGTTCACGCGTATCAGGTTCTCCATCGCAAGCTTATGTTTTATTTCCATGCGGCTTTTTCTTATCCTGAAGAACAAGTATCCGCAGATAACGATCACGAGGCAATAAATGGCCTTTGCAATACCGGTAAGCCAAAAATACTGGTGTATCTCCATATCAAACACCTTTCGCTCAGCTGTCCATTCACCTTGCCCGTTTGACCACTTTACTAAAAAACTGTATTGCCCCGGCGGAAGGCTGCTATAATCAATATTAGAACTTTGAGTAGTTTCATGCCATTTAGCATCGTAATTTTTGAGATAATATCTATAACGGAATTTCTTGTTGGTATAACCGTCAGACGGCTGCACCTTTAAACTGAAATAATTTTCATTCCTGAGCAGTTGAATGTTTTTTGGCAAATATTTATCATGTGGCTTTATCACCATCAACTGAACACCGTCAGAAGTTTTGCCGGCTATATTGAGATCTGTTATTAAGAGATTGGATAATTGCTTATCAACTGAAATTTTTGAAGGATCAAAATAGTTTAAACCCGCTATGCCACCAAAATAAAGTATACCATCTGTATTTTTAAATACAGCATTATCACTAAACTCGGCGTTTTGAAGCCCGTCCTCAACCCCATATTGAACAACGCTGAGGGTTTGTGTATTGATCTTGGCCAGCCCCTGGTTAGTACTTGCCCATATATTGCCGCTGTTATCTTCTACAATAGCATGCACATTATTATTAGGCAGACCGTTCCGCACATTTATCTGATGGAAAACCGGCTTAGTTTGCAATATATCTTTCCCATTTATCCAAAATAACCCATAGCTTGTACCTATCCATATACGTTGCCTGCTATCAACCAGCAACGAAGCAATATTATTGGTTAACAGGCCGCCTTTATAAGCGTTGGCTACTATATTTACGGTTTTGCCTGTTTGCTTGTTAAGAAGTGACAGGCCCGCAAAACGATATCCGATCAATATCCAATTATCCATCTGGGCCAATGCGTAAACAAGATTGTTTCCCGGTTTCAAAAAATGCCCGGCCACCTTTATCGATCTGAGATATTCCAATCTAAAATCGCCGTTCACCTGTTGTTTGATCTTGCCATGGTAAACCCCACCGTTGTACCCCGCAAAAAATGAACTGTCCTTTTGTGTCAGGATTGTACGTACCCTAAAAAAATCTTCGTCAAATGGCGCATTCTTTACGACAGGCCAAGGGGTAAATTTCTTGGACACAGGGTCGTAAATCGTTATCCCCTTTGCGTCAGAACCGACATATAATTTGCCATCATATCCTTCGCTGAGCGCGTAATAAGAATTATCGCTATCAAACGCGGAGGGTACCGGCCTTATCGAAGTTATTGATAGCGAAGCTTTATCATCATAAGGAATACGTAAAATGCCATTGTTTAAAGTGGCCATCCAAAGCTCGGCTCCTACTTTTTGAATTGCCTGAACGTTGCTGCCGCCGATCAGCTTATCGGGCGAATCTTTTGGTATTGCAAATACTTCGGTACGTTTTTTTATTTTAAAGATACCCTGGTCGCGGGTAGCTATCCACAATGTTGTGCCATCTGTTTCGGTTAGAGAGTTTACCTGCAGCGTATGCAGCGCCGGAAAAGATTGGGCCAATTGATCTACCGGGGCAAAGTTCTCATCAAATTCCTGTACGCCTTTATATAGCCATACCAAAAAATAATGCCCCATAAAATACTGAATATCCTGCACAGCATGGTTTATTGCCATTATACGCTTAACCTTAAGGCCTTTCGTTATCTCAAAAAGCTGGGTATCCTGCTCAGCAAAAAACAAACGGTGATTAACGATGTAAAAAATGTTGATAGGATTGTCAAATCTTTTGAGGAAATAATACAGATCTCCTCTTTTTTCATAAACGCGGAGTATACCTCCAAAGCTTAATGTCCATAAACGCCCACTCTCATCAAATTCTGCTTTGGCTACTCTGCCCGGCGATTTTTGTTTGTACTTTAACGGGACCATGCGGTTGCGGTCATAATCATAGCTGTACAATGTTGAATCGAACCTTAAGCCGCATACGATATCGTTATTACTGCTGATAGTGAGAAAGTAATCGGCGCTTTTACCATTTACTTTACCGTTATTGTAAAAGTAATGGTTCATAGAACCATCGGCTTTGTTATAACGGGTTATCCCTTCCTCGGTACATATCCATATCCGGTGCAGCTTATCCTCGCGTACCTTGGTAACCACTTTATTGGGCAGATGCGACGATGACTGAACTTCGTTGCTTTTAAAAGAATTAAAAGAGATACCGTTATAAAGATCTAAGCCATCCCAGGTGTTTAACCACAGCAGTTTGTCAGAATCCTGAAACACACCCATTACGCTGTTGTTAGATAATCCATTGGTATTATCAAGATGCGATATCACATAATTATCCTGCGCCGAAACTTTAATGCAGCATATTAAACGATACCAAAAAATTATAACGTATCTCATACAGCATTACCTAAAGGCTCCCTATATTTTTTTGGACGGGAACATTTTATAAGGCATCAAATAATTGGTTGAGGCTTAAAGTTAATAAGCTTTTCCGGCAATCAAAATTTGGTTATGCCGGTGTATCTGCAAAAGTTCATAACTCTGGTATCATAGTACACAAACGGCAATACAACATTCAATAATATTGAGTACCAATTAAAACCACAACGGCCTTCGCCTTAAATGAGGCCGTTAAACCCATTTTTGAAACTTAATGTTATGGTGAGGAATTTTACAAAACACATCGTAATTGACGACTTGTCTGCAGTGCCCAAGTATCTGCAGATATCGGAATCTGTTATGACAGCAGTGCGATCAGGAAGTATTGGGCGCGGAGCGACCATACCATCTATCAACGACCTAAGTTATGAACTTTGCGTAGCCCGGGGCACTATCGAAAAGAGCTACCAACATTTGAAAGATCTTGGCGTGATCAGTTCATTCCCCGGTAAGGGTTACTATATCACCGGCGCAAGTGTGGAAAGGTCAAAAAGTATATGTTTATTGTTCAACAACATCAGCGCACACAAACGCATTGTTTTTGATTCATTTATTGAAACGCTGGGGAACAGCGCTTCTGTAGATTTTTTTGTGTACAATAATGATTTCAATCAATTTAAACGATTGCTTGACAACAACGGTAAAAAATATTCTCATTACGTGGTTCTCCCCCACTTTCTTGAAGATGAGGAAGCGGCCTCGCAAGTGATCGATAAGATTCCTAAGGAAAAACTGATCTTACTTGATAAAAAGATCGGTGGCATTGGTGGCGAATTTGGCGCTGTATATGAAAATTTTGAGCGGGATATCTTCGACGTTTTCAGTAAAGCAAAAGCGCAATTATCAAGATACCATACTATTAAACTTGTTTTCCCGATCAATAGCTACTATCCAAAAGAGATAATAAAAGGCTTTACCAATTTTTGCCGGCAAAATTGCTTTAAATACGATGTGATACACAGCATCACAAAGCAATCTCTTAGCCCTGGCGAAGTATACGTTAATTTACTGGATGATGACCTGGTAATGCTGATAGGTAAAATAAAAGATGCCGACCTGAAAGTTGGTGAAGATATCGGGCTGATCTCTTACAACGAATCGCCCATAAAACAGATATTATTAAACGGCATAACCACTATTTCAACTGATTTTAAAATGCTTGGCAGCCTTGCGGCACAACTGGTAATGGAGAACTCCACACAGCAAATTGCAGTACCTTTTGGCATTAACATCAGACCTTCAATTTAACCGAAATAAGATATCGCCTAAACCTTATCACTTTTAAGCGGATTTTCTGTTAATCTTGATAGCGGAGACCGACATTATACATTTAAATTTATTACTGAAAATACCTTTCTATGCGCATCAATAACTTTACTGTGTCCTTTGCAAAAACGATCATTTCCTTAACTCTACTTTTCGGCCCTAAACTACTCTTGGCTCAAACCCGTTTGCCCGCTATATTGGGTTCAAATATGGTTTTGCAACGCAATGCGCCGGTACCTATCTGGGGATGGGCTGCGCCGGGCAAACAAATTAAGGTGGCATTTGCCGGCCAAACGCTCACCGCCACCGCCGCACCCGATAGCCTCTGGCAGGTAAAACTTTCACCACTTGCTGCAAATGAAACGCCGCGCGAAATGATTATTCAAGCCGGTAGCCAGCAAATTAACTTGAGCAACATTCTGGTTGGCGAGGTTTGGTTATGTTCAGGCCAATCAAACATGGAATATCCCATAGACAAGACCGAATACAAATACACCGATCCAAAACGGGGAATAGATAGTTCAGAAGCAGAGCTTCAGCGGCCGCATCCGGGCATTCGTACCATTAAAATTGAAACCAAATATAATTTTCATGACGCCACCACAAACGGCTGGCAAAATGGAGAAGGCAAAATGTTTGCCCGCAGTTCGGTAGTTGCTTTCTTTTTCGCAAAGCAACTGCGTGCAAAATTACGTGTTCCTGTGGGAGTTATCACTTCAGCTTGGAACGGCAGCCGTATTGAGCCTTGGACGCCGCCGGCAGCCTACAAAAACATCCCTGCTTTTGCTGAAGATATAAGTCAAAGTGATACGCTGATGGACAAAGAGCCCGAAGGTAAGATGTACAGGAGCATGATAGCACCGTTAATTCCGTTTGCCATTAAAGGGGTAATTTGGTACCAGGGTGAGTCTAACTGCCTTATTGAAGAGCATGATATGCGCTATGCTTACAAGATGCAAGCAATGATAGATTATTGGCGTAAACAATGGAACCTGCAATTCCCTTTTTATTATGTCCTGGTGGCTCCGTACCATTACACTGATTGGAAAAACATGCCCCACACACCAGAAACACTGCCTAAATTTTGGGAACAGCAGGTAGCAGCTGCACACATACCTAATACGGCATTTATTAACATATCCGATCTTGTTGATAATTTTTCTGACATTCATCCCCCATATAAATGGATAGTTGGCCAAAGGCTGGCTAATAAGGCCCTGGCCGAAACCTATAAACGTAAAGGTTTGGCGCATTTATACCCGCAATACAAAGGCGGTAAAGTATCGGGTAATAAAATGATCGTTTCGTTCAAAGATGCTAAGGGTTTGAGAACAAGAGATAATAAAACACCTGATTTTTTTGAGTTAGCAGGCCTTGACGGGAACTATGTGCCAGCAAATGCTACCATCAAAGGAAACACCGTTATACTTTTTAATGCAAAAGTCCCCCATCCGACCGAGGCAAGGTTTGGATGGACACATGAGGCAACACCAAATTTGGTCAATGCCGACGGGTTACCTGCTGTCCCTTTCAGAACTGATGTAAAAAAATGGACATATAAAGTTAGCGCAGGCAATTAAAATCTGATTTAGATCCTGATGCCTTTTTAAATTAACCAAAAGCCTTTTCATTTTGATAAAAAACCCTTCCATTTTGGAAGGGTTTTTTTGTTAAATCCCCAATGATATACAATTAAAATACTGACTATTAGATATTTATATCGAAATTATTTGTATGGCATCTTCTTTGGCTATAGCGAGTAAAATCATATAGCTATGCTCACTTTAATACTCTTTGTTGCCATCCTTGTCTGCGTATGGCTTTGCTACAAATCAATTGACTGGTTCGAAAAAATCTAACAATCATGATCGCATTATTTATCATCTCAATTGCAGTATTCATCTACATGGTTTATGTACTGCTTAAACCCGAAAAATTTTAACTAAGGAAAATGAACTCAGAAATCTTAGGCGTTGTAGCCTCTTTTTTGATCACGCTGCTCATTGCTGTGCCGCTGGGTAAGTATCTGGCTAAAATGTTCGCCGGCGAGCGTGTTTGGACGGACTTTATCAAGTCGCTGGAAACCGGGCTATTTAAACTTGCTGGCATTCGTGAAAACGAATCGATGGATTGGAAACAATTTTTAAAAGCAATGATAACCATAAATATGCTTTGGCTGGTTTATGGCTTTTTTGTTTTGATCTACCAGGATAAATTACCCCTCAACCCTGATGGAAACGGGGGCATGACACCAGATCTTGCCTTTAATACCATCATCAGTTTCGTGGTAAATTGTAACCTGCAACACTATTCGGGCGAAAGCGGCGTAACCTATTTTACGCAGCATTTCATATTGATGTTTTTGCACTTTACCAGTGCGGCAACAGGTATTGCAGCAGGTGTAGCAGTATTCAAAGCTTTCAGGGATAAAACAACTACCGATTTAGGTAATTTTTGGAACTTCTTCGTAAAAGCAATTACCCGTTTGCTATAACCGCTCTCAGTAATTGTTGCTATCATTTTGACATTTAATGGCACACCTGCAAGTTACGAGGGTAAAGACCAATTTATTTCTCTGCAAGGCGATACGGTGAACGTATCAAGAGGCCCTGCAGCACAGATGATAACCATTAAGCACCTGGGCACAAACGGTGGCGGTTGGTTTGGTGCAAACTCTGCGCATCCGCTTGAAAACCCGAACTATGTGACGAACATGGTCGAGATCATATCACAGTTCATCATACCTGTAGCTATGATCATTGCGTTTGGTTACTTTATCCGCCGCAAAAAATTAGCATGGATTATATTCGGTGTAATGATGATTGGTGTGTTCATGCTCATGATACCGACTATCAGCAGTGAGCTTGGTGGCAATCCTAATATTGCCAAAATAGGCATTAGCCAAACTACCGGCGCCATGGAAGGTAAAGAAGTAAGGTTTGGCCCGCTTGCCACTGCATACTGGAGCACCCTTACCACGGTAACCTCAACGGGTTCAGTAAACGGTATGCACGATAGTACTATGCCGCTAACCGGCGCATGGCAGTTATTAGCAATGATGATAAACGGTTTCTTTGGCGGTTGCGGTGTGGGTATCTTAAATTATTTCATATACCTCATCATCGCGGTATTTATCTCAGGCCTTATGGTGGGCCGTACACCAGAGTTTCTTGGGCACAAGGTAGAAGCACGTGAAGTGAAGATCGCTGCTTTTGTAACGCTGATCAGTCCGTTTCTTATCATGGCTGGTACCGCATTAGCTGCATTTGTTTTTACTACTTACGGCAGTGCAAACTGGGCGGTAAAGCCTTCAAGCTGGTTAAACAACCCTGGCTACCACGGTTTTTCTGAAATGCTTTACGAGATGACCTCGGCCAACGCCAACAACGGGTCTGGTTTTGAAGGTTTGGGAGATAATAACATTTTCTGGAACGTATCAACAGGCTTTGTATTGATCCTGGGTCGCTTCCTGCCAATTATCGGTCCGGTGGCTGTGGCCGGTCTTTTAGCTAAAAAGAAGTTTATCCCGGAATCTGAAGGAACGTTACGTACCGATACCGTAACATTTGGTATCATGACCCTTGCCGTTATTCTTGTATTAAATGCACTTTCTTACTTCCCTGCTCTTGCGCTTGGCCCGTTGGCAGAATACTTTTCAATGCCTAAGTAATTAAAACAATGAAAAATCAATCCAATAAATTATTTGAACCGGCCCTGGTAAAAACCGCACTTAAAGAGTCGTTCATCAAACTTAATCCAAAAGTAATGCTGCGCAACCCGGTCATGTTCACCG
>JAESTD010000296.1 GCA_016763755.1 Mucilaginibacter sp. | reverse complement strand
TCGTACCTGCCAATGGCCGATCTGTTTATCCGCTACCACGGTATAACAGATTCAACAAATTACCGGCGCAGCCTGGATCTGGATAGCGCCTTGAGCAAAGTACAATACCAAAGCAACGGCGTAAATTATAACCGTACGGTGTTTGCCAACTTCCCCGACAGGGTAATTGTAATGCGGCATACGGCGGATAAACAAGGGGCAATTTCTTTTATGGCATCACTCAGCAGTAAATTGCATTTCAAGGTAATATCAGAGGGAAACAACCATCTGATATTAACGGGCAAAGCCCCGAAGCACGTAGAGCCTGTGTACATATGGAGAGTAAAAGACAAAGATGCCATACAATATGACGATAACGGCGAAGGCATGAGCTTCAGGGTTGATCTGCTCATCAAGAACGAAGGTGGTTCTGTAAAAGCTGATGAGAATGGCATCATCGTGAGCAATGCTGATGCAGTAACTTTTATCATTTCGGCCGCTACCAGTTATAACGGGTTTGACAAGTCGCCGGGCTTGCAGGGGAAAGACCCTTCGATTGAAGTGAAAAAACGCCTTGATGCAGCGTCTAAACTTAGTTATCCGCAATTAAAAGCAAAGCACATCAAAGACTACCAGCCGCTATTTCGCCGCGTACAATATTACTTAGGTGAGAGTAGGAACAAAGTCCTTCCTACCGATGAACGCCTTAAACTGATGAAAACCTATACCGACCCTGAATTGGTAGCGTCAATAGTACAATTTGGGCGGTACGTACTCATAGCAGGCTCGAGGCCGGGCGGATTACCTGTTAACCTGAAAGGTTTGTGGAACGACCGCGTACGTCCTGAATATAGCTCTAACTGGTGCATTGACCACGATGCGCAGATGTTTTACTACGCTGCCGAGACTACCGGACTCAGCGAAATGCATCAACCCTTTCTTGATTTTATCCGAGACCTGAGCATCAACGGTCGTAAAACCGCCGAGGTAAACTACGGCTTGCCGGCTGGTGCGCTCATCACAACACCGATATATGGCGACAAACCGGCCCTGTTGGCAATTACGGCGGCGGCAACCCGCACTGGGCCAACTGGAACATGGCCGGGCCCTGGTTAAGTGCGCATTTATTTGATCATTACCAATTTACCGGCGATAAGCAATTCCTGAGAAACGAAGCATGGCCCATTATGAAAGGCGCTGCGGAGTTTTGCCTGGCCTGGCTGGTAAAAGGTAAGGATGGTAAACTCGTCTCAGCTCCTTCGGCTTCTCCCGAGAATACTTTCATCACCGCCAAAGGCGATACCGCCGAACTGAGCACCAACAGCACCGGCGACATCGCCCTGATGCGGGAACTGTTTACCAATTGTATTAAAACCGCAGAGCTTTTGCACACCGATGCTGCCTTTTCTAAAAAGCTGCGCAATGCTTTAGCCTTGATGCCCGATTACAAAATTGGCTCGAAAGGCCAGTTGCTGGAGTGGGAACAAGAATGGCAACCGGTTGATCCATCGCACCGACATTTGACGCATATGTATCCGGTTTTTCCGGGCAATGAAATATCGCCGTATACTAACCCGCGGTTAAATGCAGCTGCCATAAAAGCTTTGGAACTGCGCAAGAAAACCAATTGCACATGGGGCTTTGCTTTAAAAGCCGCATGCTGGGCGCGTACCGGGCAGGCAGATAGCGCATGGGCAACCTGGCAGGAACAGTTGCGATATGTTAGTCCGCTGAGTACTTCACCTGTAAATAATTACGGTTTGTTCCCTAACTTCTTTAACTCCGACGGGAAGGATGTGATCATGAACGGCAACGGTTGTGCTACGGCAGTGCTCACTGAAATGATTGTACAATCGCGGGAGAACGAGATTGACCTGTTGCCTGCCCTACCGAAGATATTTACTACGGGTAGCGTATATGGCTTGCATGCTCGTGGTGGTTTCACGCTCGACCTGAACTGGAGCGAAAGCAAACTACATAACAGCAACCTTACTTCTATCTTAGGTAATAAATGCAATCTGCGCTCAGCAACAGTCATTAAGATCATCAGCAAGGGGAAGCCGGTAACGGCTAAGCGTAACGGCGATGTTTATGCCTTCAATACCATCAAAGGTGCTACTTACCAAATAGTTGTTTTGTAAGACTATCGCTTAAATAAAACAGTAATGGGTGTAGTTGATGGTACGGTGTTAAATGTAATCCCATCGGCATTAGTTTGGTGACTGATGGTTTTACCCTTACGGCTAACGGCCCTAACCACTTTTCCTTTCGGGATACGCAGGTTTACCGTAAGCGGATGATCGTAAACTTTATTGTTGAGCGTGTCGTTCAAGACCAAATTCCAGCCTAAAGCATTCTGACTTATCAGTTTCAGCGAGGCGCTGTTCCTCTCTCTGTGGTACTTGACAACATCCTTAAATGTAGCTATCCAAAGCTGCGGGCGGCGGTTTTCTATATCTTCTAAATGTCTTTTAAATACGGCCTCGGGAGTGATAATCCAGCCATCAGCGATGCCGTGGTAAGTCGGGCAAAACCATCCGCCGGCGGCAAGGGTTTGATCGATGTGCTTCCCAAAATCGGCCATGCTGGCCGAGTCGGCTATCATGGCGCTGTTCACGTTATAATAATCATCATCAGTTTTGGCAAAAACGTAGCGGTTAAAGGGATAAGGCTTATTCTGCGTAGCGCGTGCTCCGATAAAATACTTGGCTGCCACCCTTCTTATCGCACTATCCTTCACTGTAATGCCGCCACCATCGCCAAATGGGTAGGCCTGTGTAATTACCTTTTGCGAGGGCACTAAACTATCTATTAACCGATTCGATTCCGCATTCTCTATCGCTACGCTATCTATCGGGATCTTCAGAAAATGCGGGTGCGTAACGCAATGGTTCGCAATTTCATTACCGGCAAGGGCGGCTTTGTTCACCAGATCCCAGGTTTTCAATTGCTTGTAAATGGTATTCACCGTAACAAAGTATGTGGCGTTGATATGGTGCTGCATGAGCAAAGGCAGCGCCACGGTGAATTGCCCAGGAGGGCCGTCATCCAATGTAAGTGTAACCGCGGCCTTTTTATTGTTGAACCATGGCGCAATAGAATAATCAAGCTTCTGCTTTTGCGCAAAGCAAGAGAGGCAGCTTAAAAGCAGTCCCATCGTTAGCATGTATTTTCTATTCAGCATTATAATGTTTTGTAGCCTTTGGCGGCATCATCCAACACCAACACCCAATCCTGCCCGTAGCCGTTTGTTGGCGGGGTAAATTTATTATCTTGTTTGTTTGATACCTGCCCGCCCTCTTTCACTTTACCATCCCGTGGATTATACCAGTATGCGGTTAATTTATCGCCGCTTATTTTGTTTGCCAGCAAGGTGAAAGGCTTACCCTCTGCCGAATACACAAAGGCATAATCTTTCCCTCTTGCGGCTTGTATACGCTCGGGGGCGGGTTTATCACTTTCCTTAACCATTGTTTGATCGGGAACCCTGTCCAACATGGGGCGGGCTTCTATTAACCTGCGCACAAAACGCATTTGGTTAGCTCCGGGTAGGTCAACTGCTTCGTACCAAAACATGTGCGGGCCATTCAAGGCCTCATGCTGTGGCGAATACATCTGCCAGATATCATGGCAGCCATAAGTATGCCCGAACGCCCCCGACAGCAGATCCAGGTAGGCTGATTTGCGCACATCATAAGCGCTTGAAGTACCGAGGTCTTTTACATTAAAACACACGGGGTGGTCTTCATAGATCGGTTCGCCATCAATAGTTGGTTTGGTTGGTGCAGCGTTGTATGAAGCATTTATCCTGTCGTATACCGGGGTATCGCGGCAGTGCCCTGTCTGGAACATATTAAAGGCAAACCAATCCTCATTTCTGAACCACTCTGCCGAGCCCAATTGGTTGGGCTGACAATGGTATGTGATGATAGCTTTGTTGCTGGTCGCCTTCATAATAGCCTTGCCCATGGCACGCCACACAGCAATATCTTGCTCGCCGCGGGGCTGGCGGTCGCCGCCCAGTATCCAGATGATATTCTTTTTATCTTTATAACGCTTAGCCAGCCAGGTTGCGTAAGTTGCACCGTCCTGTGCGTTCAATATCTCGGGACCTTTACCCCAACCGCCCTTATCCAGCTTATCGGCCCACGATGGCAGAAAACCGATTGTGATGCCATACTCGGCAGCTTTATTGATGATCCAGTCTACATGCTCAAAATACTTCTCGTTGGGCTTGGTCAGTTTTTCGTCAATTAGCGGTTTCTCGCCATAGGCGTTTGGGTCGCGGATACCATCAAGTTCGGCAAGGGCAACAGCCTGCACTACGGTAAAGCCCTGTTCTGCACGTTTTTTTAAGTAACGGTCAGCATCATCGCGGTTTAAACGATGGAAAAGTTCCCAGGCGGTATCTCCTATCCAGGTAAAGGGTTTACCGTCGCGCAGCAAATAATGTTTATCGGCACTTATGGTGAATTGCGCCTGCGCCTTGCAAAAGCCCGCCAAAAGTGCGGCAAGTAAAATATATTTTTTCATGATTGTTACCGGTTATTCGGGGAGGGCAAAAGCCACATAACTATCGCCCGATCTTGTATTCATTTTACCACCGCCGCAGGCTATCACAATGTATTGTTTTCCGTTTAACTGATAGATGGACGGTGTAGCATATCCCGGCGCAGGCAACATTACTTCCCAAAGCAGCTTGCCTGTTTTTTTATTATACGCGCGGAACTTGCCGTCTTTGGTAGCCGCAATAAAAAGCAAACCTCCTTTGGTGATTACGGACGCACCATAATTTTCAGTACCCGAATCTTCTTTACCGTGCGGAAATTCGGGGTCGTTGCCTAAAGCTTTGTGCCATACAAACTTGCCGGTGTTGAGGTCGATAGCACTGAGTGTACCCCAAGGCGGGCGTATGCCCGGATAGCCCTCTTTACTCAGGAATTTATTGTAACCGGCCATAGCATACGGCAGGCGGTAATATCCATCATCGGCTTTTACTTCGTCCACAAAAGGTTTAAGTTGTTCTGCCTTAATATCCAGCACAAACGAGGCAATAGCCTTGCGCTCATTCGGCTTTAACTGCCGGAAAGCAGGCATCATACGGCGGCCAGATTGTATAAGCGTATCAAACTGCAGCGCTTTGTATTTTTTGTTAATGTTGATAAGCGATGGGAATGTGCCACTGCCTTTTCGGTCGGCACCGTGAGACGGTAACGCTTTTAGCCAGATTCCGAGGTTTGTCAACATCACATCCACGAAGAACCGCTAAATGGTAAGCCAACAATT
>JAESTD010000295.1 GCA_016763755.1 Mucilaginibacter sp. | reverse complement strand
TGCATTGATACTTTTAGTAGCTTGTTTACACATAAACGCTGCAAGTATTGCGCAAAAACTTACCCTTAAGCAAAAGAATGCTTCGCTTGAGAGTGTCTTTAACCAGATACGTAAGCAAAGCAACTATAACTTCATTTACACCACCGATGTTATAGGCAAGGCTAAAGCGGTTACCATTGATGTGCAAAATGCCGACATTGATAAAGTGCTGGCTATTTGCTTTAATAACCAGCCGCTAAGCTATTCGCTGGTGGATAATGTGGTGATCGTAAAGGAAGCGCCGGCACCTCTCCCCAAAATAGCCGACGCACCCGACCCCATCCGTGGAAAAGTAGTAGATGGTAAAGGGCAGGCCGTAGCAGGCGCGAGCGTATCGGTAAAGGGTTCTACACGCGGTGTAATTACCGATGCCAATGGTAATTTCTCTATAAACGCAACCAAGGGCGAAACGCTTGTAGTATCCTTTATCGGTTTTGACCCTACAGAAGTTGCAGTGGGCGATGCCAACCCCATGCAAATAACCCTTGCCGAATCTACCAAACAGCTTAACCAGGTAGTGGTGACCGCTTTGGGTATCCGTAAGCAACAACGTGCCCTGGGCTATTCTACCACCGAGGTTAGTGGCGATAAATTTACCCAGGCACGCGAAACCAACATAGGTAACGCCCTTACCGGCCAGGTGGCAGGTGTAAGCGTGTCCGGCGTATCTACCGGCCCGTCAGGAAGCAGCCGGGTAGTAATACGTGGTAACGCCTCGTTAAAAGGACGTAACCAGCCTTTATATGTAATCGATGGTGTTCCGCTGGATAACAGCAACCAGGGCTTTGCCGGTGCTTACGGCGGCTCGGATTTTGGTGACGGTCTGTCAACCATCAACCCAGATGACATTGCCAGCATACAGGTGTTAAAGGGTGTGGCTGCCTCGGCGCTTTACGGTTACCGCGGGGGTAATGGTGCAATATTGATCACCACCAAATCGGGTCAAAAGAATGCAGGTATCGGCATCGAACTGAATAACAACTTAACCTTTAACCAGGTTGTTGATCTGCGCGATGATATCCAATATACCTACGGCCAGGGCTTTAATGGCGTAAAACCCACAACTGCGGCTGCATCGTCAACCGGCTCCTTGGCAAGTTGGGGAGCTAAGATAGACGGCTCACCCTTTGTGGATTTTGCAGGGAACGCCCGTACCTATTCGGCTCAGCGGGATAACTACAAAAACTTCTTTCAAACAGGCGTTACCAACCAAACATCGGTTGCATTGAGTGGTGCTAATGATAAGGGGCATTTTCGGTTGGGCCTGTCAAACCTGTATTTAACGCAGGTGCTGCCCAATTCCAGCATGAAACAGCAGGGCATCAACTATAACGCCGAATACAATGTTACCCCAAAGCTAACCGTAAACCTGAATGCCAATTACGTTTTTGAAAATGTAAAGAACAGGCCGTCGTTCTCAGATTCGCCGGGTAATGCAATTGCAACGGTGAATACTTTGGGTTCTACATTTGATATCCGCTGGCTAAAAGGTGCAGTTGACGTAAACGGTAACGAGATCGTACCTAACCAGGATAACCCATATACGAACAATCCTTACTTCGTAACCGGTTACTTTCAGAATAAAACGGCACGTAACCGCCTGACCGGTGGCGTAACCCTGCGTTATAAATTTACCGATTACCTGTCGTTACAAGGCCAGGTTACCCGCGATGGCTATGTATTAGACCGTACCGAGATAACCCCTACAGGTACTGCGTTTATGTTTGGCGACAACGGTTTCCTTACCCAGATAAAAACCGACTATCACGAGTTGAACTACAATTTCCTGCTTGATTTTAATAAAACCTACGGCGATTTTAAGGTGCATGCCAACGTTGGTGGTAACTCGCAGGAGAACGTGAACAGCACCGGTGGTATTTATGGTGCCGGCCCGTTCCAGGTGCCATTCTTTTACAGCCCCAGCAATATTGTTGATAAACCATTTAATTACGCTTATTACAGGTACAAGGTCAACTCGTTCTTTGGCAGTGCCGATCTGGGTTACAAAAGCTGGCTATATCTAACCGTAACCGGCCGTAACGACTGGTTCTCAACTTTAAGCCCAAAATCAAACCGCTATTTCTATCCGTCTTTCAGCGGTAGCTTTGTATTTTCAGATGCATTTAAGATGCCGGCATGGGTAAGCTTTGGTAAGTTGCGAGCCAGTTACGCCAATTCCTCAAACGGAACTGATCCTTACCAAAATCTGCTAACCTACCGCCTGGAAGGTTACAGCATTAACGGCCAGCCTATAGGTAACATCAACCAAACCAAAATCCCTAATAAAGACCTTCGCCCTATTGAGATAAGCGAGAAGGAGATAGGTCTCAATATGCAGTTCTTTGATAACCGCGTAGGTTTTGATGTGGCCTATTATGATAAACAAACCACTAATGACATCCTTGATGTGGCTGTGAGTTCGTCGAGCGGCTACCTCAGTAACGTGGTTAACGTAGGCAAACTGCGTAACCGCGGTATAGAGGTGTTGCTTACCGGTTCGCCAATCCGTACAAAAGATTTTGCATGGAATACATCGTTTAACATTGCTATCAACAATAACAAAGTGCTGGCCTTAACCCCGCCAGACAATAACCCGGTGGCGGTTAACGATGATAACTACGCCCGCTGGGGCGATGCCGTAAGCATACAGCACATTGTGGGTATGCCGTATGCCCAGATCATGGGTACAGCTTATAGGCGCGATGGCAAAGGCAACATTGTTTATGGTGCCGATGGTTACCCGCTAACAAGCAGCGATACGCCCGTACCATTGGGCTCGGCTGTTTACAAAACCACGGGGGGCTTTAATAACGATTTCCGATACAAGAGCCTCAGCCTGTCGTTCCTGTTCGACTTTAAGTTTGGTGCCAAGATCTACTCAGGCTCAAACGTGCTTTATTACGATAACGGTCAGCAAACCAAAACCCTGCAAGGCCGCGAGGGTGGCTATACTGGCCCGGGCGTAAACGAGGCGGGTTCGCCCAATACGGTTTCTGTTAGGGCACAGGACTATTTCCACCAGATAGCTACCGGCGACCATCAGATCTCGGAAGAGTTTGTGTATGACGCCAGCTTTATTAAGCTGCGTTCAGTTTCTTTGGGTTTTGCTTTTCCGCAGAGACTACTGCAAGGCACTTTCATAAAAGGGCTTAATATTTCTGTAGTGGGCCGCAACCTGGCTATCCTGATGAAACACACGCCCAACATCGACCCCGAATCAAACCTGAACAATACTAATGCCCAAGGTTTGGAGTTGTTCGGTTACCCATCGGTACGTAACATTGGTTTTAACCTAAATGCTAAATTTTAAACGGTATGAAACTGATCATGAAAAAACAAAAATCTATTTTATACATATTTTGCAGCACGCTGTTGTTATCACTCCTTACAGCCTGCAACAAAAATTTTGAGCAAATAAACACCGACCCTACGCAGCTTAGTCAGGGTACTTTTAAATACGAATATCTGTTCACCACCGCTCAATTGTACGCTAATGGTAACCCCGATGGTTATGCCAATGGTTTGTTCCAAAGCAGCATGTCGTACGCATCAACCATGATGCAGCATCTATCGGCAACCAGTACGGTTTGGTACGGCGATAAATACATCTACAATGCCAACTATAGTGGCTCCTACTGGACAATGTTCTATGGCTCGGGAATAAAAAGCATTATCGATGTGGTTGAGAACTCGAAGGATAAACCTGAGAAAGCCAACCTGTACAATACTGCCCGAATTTTAAAAGCCTGGTATTTTCAGCAGATGACTGATCTTTACGGTGATATACCGTACACCGAAGCCGGTTTGGGCTTTACGCAGGGCAAAACCACGCCTAAATACGATGACCAGCAATCTATCTACAACAGTCTTTTAACCGAACTGGAAGATGCTGCATCAAAGCTAAATGCCGACCCCGCCGCCAATACCCTCAAAAGCGCCGACCTGTTTTACCAGGGCGATGTAGGCCAATGGAAAAAGTTTGCCTATTCTGAAATGTTGCGCCTGGCCTTACGCTTAAGCAAGGTTGATGCGACAACCGGCAGCAGTTGGGCAAAAAAAGCAGTGGCTGGCGGCTTGATGCAAAGCAATGCAGATAACGCCCTTGTTCCGCACGAGGACCAGAACACGCGCCCGCCGAGCAATCCGGTAGGTTTGATATTGCACTCGCGCGAGCCTAACACTTATCGCCTCAGTAAAACCTTTGTCGATTTCCTTAAAGCCGGTAATGATCCGCGACTTGGTTACTTCGGCACTGTGATAACAGACCCTACAAATACCGATGATTTTGGTAACGAGAGCGCCACTGTGCAGCTTGGCCAGCCGAATGGATACGATAAAACCGGCGGACCAAAAGACATCTCAACAGCACCCGGTTATCCCGGCGATCAGAACAAGTATTCGGTAGTGAACCGGCACACGTTTGCCCGCGAGAGCGCGCCAAGTTTCATCCTTACGTATGCCGAAACGCAGCTGCTTTTGGCAGAAGCCGCCCAGCGTGGTTGGGTAACAGGCACGGCAGCCACGTACTATAGGGATGGTGTTGCTGCCGCAATAACGCAGCTTAACCAAACAGGCGCTATTATCAGCGAAGGCGACGCATCGGCCTATGCAAATGCACACCCCTTGGTACCCGCTACAGCTTTACAGCAAATAAACGAACAATATTGGGTAGCCACGTTTTCAGACTGGTTGGAAACCTGGAGCAACTGGCGAAGAAGCGGTTTTCCAGTACTTACACCGGTTAATTACCAGGGTAACTCAACAAATGGTACCATACCCCGCCGTTTTGTGTACCCGTTAGACGAAGCCAGTGTAAACCCTGCTAATTATAGCGCAGCAGCCGGTAAAATTGCCGGTGGCGATAAACTTACATCCCGCGTTTGGTGGGATAAACAATAGTGTTAACTTGTTTGGGCAACCCGCGCTTTTGCGCGGGTTGTTTTTTTACAGTACACACCCAACCGCATTAATACCTGTTATGCGGTATATTTATGTAAAACCAATATTATGCGTCTGATCTGTTCACTCTTATTGTTGGCTGCCAGCACGGCAAATGCACAGGAATGGCCCGTTCTAAAACATTACGAAGGGCAGCAAACCTACAAAATAGCCATGCCTGTTGGGGGCATTGGTACGGGTAATATATCGGTTGGAGGTAATGGCCAGTGGCGCGATGTGGAGATCATGAACAAACCCGGTGTAGGTTTTTTTGGTGCAGTTGTACCCAAACAGGCACCGTGTTTTTTGATCTACACACAGGACGCAAAAGGAGTAAAACGATCAAAGGCTTTAATGGGGCCAATCCCGCCCAATGAGTTTGCCGGGGCCGAGGGTAGTAATACGCCGAGCCATGGTTTGCCACGCTTTAAAAATTCCGGCTTTGATGCAGCCTATCCCTTTGCCACGGTGAATTTGCAGGACGATGAGATGCCGGTTTCCGTAAAGCTAAAAACCTTTAACCCCTTTATCCCAGGTAATGCCGATGCCAGCGGGATCCCTGTTGCGGTGATCCGTTACGAAGTGAAAAATACTACGGACGGCGAACTGGATGTAGCAGTGGCGG
>JAESTD010000022.1 GCA_016763755.1 Mucilaginibacter sp. | reverse complement strand
GCTGCAAATTTGCGGAGAGGCATTTGCAAATACAGGTTTAGGGTATTGCTGAATTGCATAATAAACATCAAGTGCGCTAAGCAAGCCTAAAACACCTGCATTAAGGCGTACCTGCACGCGGTCATAACCGGCAGTTGCCGGGATGTAGACTGCGTAACGGTTACCCGATCCTAATAATCTAAGTGTTAAAAGGTTGTTATCAAGCGTGTACCTGTTTACCTCTGTAGTTCCATTGTATAAAGCAACCGAGATCTGGCCGAGTAAACTTACATCGGCCAAGCCCACCGGCGATTGTAATACAAGTTTCACGGTATCGCCTGCAAAACCGGGTTGTTGAAATACCATGTTTTGCTCCTGGTAGGCACCAAGTAAACCGGCAATCACATGCAGAGTTGATGCTGTTGTGGTATCAGCATCTGCAGCCAGGGCTCCGTTTTCGATAAAACATCCTACGCACAAGCCATTGGTATTGCCGGTTTGTACGTTTGCAAACGTACATGGCGAGTTGTTATTGATCGTTACATTAATGGTAATTGCCGTACGGGCCACCGACTCGCAACCAGCTGCATTAAATGCCGATACATAATAAGTTGTATTAGTATATAAGGCAGGGGTAGTGTAACTATTACCGGTAAATACCGCTGTTGCTGCGTTAGCAGATGTATACCACCTGTACGTAATGCCCGTTTGTGCATTGGTTACGTTTATGGTTGCTGTTTGCCCTGCCGTAATAGATTGCGCGTTGGCAGCCAGCACAGGGCTTATAGGTTTAGGTGATACCGTAACATTTGCCTGTACGCGTGTTGCACTTTCGCAACCTGTACTATTGACCGCCGCGGCGTAATAAACTGCATTGGCACTTAAAACCGGCGTAGTAAAATTGATGCCGGTATATACAGGCGTACCGGCTGTTGCAGTGGTATACCAGTTATAAGTTTGCCCCGCAACCGGCGATGCTATAGATAGTATAGCCACATCGCCATCGCAAATAGTAACATTGTTTGCCGTTAAAGTGGGAACCACCGGCAGCGGGCTTAATGTAGCCGTGGCAACTGTGCGTGTTGGGCTTGGGCATGTACCGCCGGCAGTAGCCTCTGCATAGTAAGTTGTAGTAGCATTAATGGCGGGAGTTGTAAAGCTGTTACCGGTTGCAAGCACGGTTGTGCTTGTGGCAGTTGCATACCATTTTACGGTAACACCAGCTACCGGGTTTGCAGTAAAGGTTACCGTACCGCCGGGACAAACCGTTAAGTTATTATTGATAATAACCGGGGCAACCGGGATGGGATTAACTGTTACGGTAACCTTAGCGCGTTCTGATTCATCGGTGCAGCCGTTGCGCATGGCCGAAACATAGTAGCTGGTAGTGGCGGCAAGCACGCCCGGGGAATATGTTGTGCCTGTAAATACCGCCGTGCCGCCTGTTGGCTGCGTATACCATTTAAAAGTGGTGTTGGGTACTGCTACAGCAGTTAATGATACCGGGCTGCCCGCACAAACATTGGCATTATCGGTTGCAACATTATTGAACCTGATAACGGGGCGAGGTATTAATTTTTCGGCCTCGAAAAGATCCAAGCTGGATAGCAGGCTGGCTATGCCGCCACCAAGACGCAATTGTACCCTATCAAAAGTTTTTGTTGGTGCATAGGTTATTGTAAAACGCTGCCGCCCGCCTGCAAGATCAAGCAGGCGCAAGTTGATCAGTGATGAGTTTAAAATAACAGCATCGTTATTATCGGTGTTACCGTTGTATGTGGAAACTGAGATATTGGACAATATACCCACATCCAATAAAGCAGGGGGCAAAGCCATGGTAAGCCTTACAGAATCGCCTACAGTTGATAATCTTTCATAAATAATAGTTTGTTGAGCAGAAGCACCCAAGGCGGCAATACCGGCATTTAGTGTGGATGCAGTATTGATGTTGCCATCAATGGCATTTTGTGGATTGGCAACACCGCCAACATTCACACCTAATCCAAGCAATGCTGATGAAACGCCATGTAACTCGTCAAACGCATTGTTACAGGCAACATTTGCGTTGCCGGTATAAAAGGCATCATAAACATAGATACTGCTGAGTAAGCCCACCAGGCCACCGTTAAGCGTTATGCGCACGCGATCGTAAGGCGCGGTTGGCGTAATACTCAATTCTAACTGGTTATTATTACTTAGCGCACTTAACAATGTGGCTGCCGCTATTGCGCCACCTACGGGCGTGGTGCCGTTATACGCTTGTATAGTTACCCCACCCAGTAAAGTAAGATCGAGCAGGTTATCACCGGTACCCAGCTTTACTGTTACCGGTGTGTTGGCTGCAACTTTAGCCGGGCCGGGAAAAATCAATTCCTGGTAGGTTGAGGCTGCTACACCAACTGCAACTGTTAGGGTTGAATAGGTTTGCAGGTTGCCGTCAACAGCCAAACCGGCATTGTCTACAACGCAGCCCAGGCACGAAACATCGCTACGGCCGTTTTGCTGGGTGGTGGCAAAATTGCGCTGAGCAAATACATTGAGAGTGGTACAAAGCAGGATTAACAAAACAGTTATCCATCTGCTAAAAAAGGTAGAGGTTTTCATGCATAGATTATTAGGTAGATATCAAACCTAAGTACGCTTATGCGCGGCAAATAACCTTAAAGCACTTTGTTCATTTGCTGTTCACCTTTGTCATTTTATTCACATTAGGAATATTTTGTTCATTTTGTTCACTATTTTTAAGCGGCAAAAACAAAACGCTTATTCCATAAATTGCCGCGCTGAACACAGGACTGTTTAAGATTGCACCTTTTAATTACGCTTACACAATTATCTTTTAACCTTTAAACAAATTAAAAATGAGTGAATCTTTTTTTCCTGAGGGAAGTATCCCTACCAGCGAGGCCGATCAAATGATCGCTAATTGGAAAGCCTTTACTGAAGAGCCTGAATCTAATTTTAGCATTCTTTCATTCTCGACCCCTATTGCAGACTTTACCAATATTGTAAAGTTTAACCCCGGAGCCGAATCTGTACGTGTCCATCTGGGCCTTGAAACAGCCGGCGATCCAACAACAGCGAAGCTGATCTTTATCCCGGTGGTAAACGGCGAGCAGTTAAAACGCATCGTTATGCCGCAGGGAGGCGGCTCGGGTACTGAAGTTGAGGGCGGTGATGGCAGTCAAAGTAATACCTATGATATTACCAGGCCCTGCCCTCCATATTGCACTGAACCGCCACCTCCCCCACCAACAGAATAATTTTTAATTAAAAAGGGGATTTTATAAGCTTTAATTACCTTTAAAGCTTATGAATCCCCTTTTTCTTTATAGCCTGTTTGCTAATTACCTGGTTCCGCTAAGCGCACTTGCACCCATATTTTTTGCTCTTAAAAATTACAGATCACTTCCGCCTGCTTTTGAGATACTGTGCGCTTTTATAATTGTTTCCAGCCTTTTTAACCTTGTCAATTTAATTGCCATATACCAGTATCATGTACGAACAATACGATGGATCCATATATATACAATTTTAGAGTTCACCTTTGTTACGCTGGTATTTAGCCGTGTATTTAATAAAAAATGGAGAATACCTTTATATGCGCTTATAGCAGTTTTTGGGTTGATTTGCACTATCGATTTAGTTTTTATCCAAAACAAGCTCGAGTTTAACACCTATACAAGGCCTGTTGGTGCACTTATCATTATAGGTTTATGCATGGGTTACATAATTAATACAAGCACCGTTGAATCTAAATGGACAGACAATAGCTTTAACTGGGTGAATACCGGGCTGCTTTTATACTATTCGGGCGGATTAATAATGTTCACGTTTTCGAACTATTTTTTAAAGCCAACCCTGCTTACCCTGTTAATCTGGACCATTCATAACAGCATATTGATAGTTGAGTATATATTATTCGCAATAGGTTTTCGTAAATACGGGCTTGAGGAAAAAGCTATATCCAGCACGCCGATCCGTAACAAATAGTAAAATAATTTTAATAATAATAGAAGTTGTTGTAACAGGCTTTGATTATCTTTAAGGCTTGCACAATTACTATTTATGTTTGATTTTTATGCCACCTATATTGTTCCGGCATCGGGGCTTATTCCAATATTTATAGGTTTAAAAAATTATCGCTTTTTGCCTTCTGCTTTCAGAATCTTACTCGGTTTTATCATTTTTGGTAGTGTGATAAACCTGGTTGCGCTGGTAATGCTGGCTTATAATTACTACACCGTTAGCATACTGCATCTGTATGCAATGGTAGAGTTTACTTGCCTAACACTACTTTTTAGCAGGATATTTGAAAAAAAATGGCAGATACCAATGTATATTCTTATTTTTTTGTTTGATGCATTTTGTATAATCAATTATCTGTTCATTCAAAACAAAATTGAGTTTAATACATATACCAGGCCTATTGGAGCCTTTGTTGTTGTTGTTTTTTGTATGTGTTATATTATTAAAAACGGCAACGAAGAAAAAAAATGGACTGACGATAATTTTAACTGGATAAATACCGGGCTCTTGATGTATTATGCTGTTGGGTTTGTGGTATTTATTTCATTTAATTTTTTTTTAAAACGAAGCATATTCACTGATATAGTCTGGACATTTCATGATACGGTACTATTAATTGAGTATATTTTATTTGCAATAGGTTTTAGCAAATGCAGATCACAAACAACGACAATACCGCGGTCCTGATCATACTGGCAATGGTGGGGGTTTTTATCCTGGTCTCCGCTTTTATCATTTATTCTGTACGTAATCAGAATAGGTTGTTACGCCAACGCCAGGAATTTCAACAAGCACAAATAGCTCATCAGAAAGAATTGCTGCGCGCTACCATAGAAATGCAGGAAGCCGAACGCAAACGTATAGGCCAGGATCTGCACGATGATGTTGGTACTACGATATCGGGCTTGCGTTTGTTGATAGAAATGTTTAAACCCACGGGCCCCGAAGATGAAAGTTTTAAGGAATTTACGCACTCAAGTAAATCCATAATCGATAAGATAGTTAAAGACGTGCGTAATATATCGCACAACCTTTCGCCTACCACTTTGCGTTATTACGGGTTGGCATCTGCCATTATGGAACATTGTGGCATTATTAATCAATCAGGTAAACTGGCTATAACTTTTGAGAACGAAGCCGAACAGGAGCTTTCGGCTTTTGATATTAATACGGCAACGGCACTTTACCGGGTTTTTGAAGAACTGCTTAATAATACCATAAAACACTCCGGTGCCAGTCGTGCAAGCATCAGTATAAAAAAAGAAGGAGATGATATCCTGTTTAATTATAGCGACAATGGCAAAGGCCTCTTGGTAAGTCCCGAAGCCTTTAAAAAGGGAATGGGTATGCAGAATATAGAAAGCCGCTTGCTTAATATTAATGCCACCTATGTAATATTACCAGATGAATCTAAAGGTTTTGGTATAGAGATAACATATCCTATCTTGGCAGCTAAAGTTGCAGCTAACGGATGAGGCACGATATAAACATAGCTGTAGTTGATGACCAAAACTTGTTTAGGCAAAGCCTGGCAATGCTCATTAATTCTGTAGATGATTTTAAGTTAGTTGGAGAATATCCAGGCGGGCAGGAATTTATCGACAGCTTTAAGCACAATGATAGCCATATTGATGTTGCTATTATCGATCTTGATATGCCGGGCGTTAATGGTATCGAGCTTAATAAATACCTGCAAACCAACCAACCCACAATTAAAGTAATTATCCTCACCGTACACGCAAATGAAATGCTTATAACGCAGATGGTGAACAATGGTGCCGCTGCATACTTGGTTAAAAATTGCGACAAGAATGAACTGGTAACAACCATTGAGGCTGTTGTTAAAAATGGGTTTTATTTCAATAATGATGTAAAAAAGGCTTTAAGTAACAGCGCCAACCAACGCAATATTTTAACGAGAACAATAAGCAACGTTCCCATAAAACTCACACGCCGCGAGTTACAGGTACTTGAACTGATCTGTAAAGACCGCAATAATACGGAGATTGCCGATACCCTTTACCTGAGCGTGCGCACCGTGGAAGGACATCGCACCTCTCTTATTAATAAAGTGGGTTGCCACACTACCGCAGGCCTGGTTTTGTTTGCCATAAAACACCAGATAATTGACCTATCCTTGTAAACCACGTAAAAACCGTGATTTTCAGATTTTAAAACAATTCTACTGTTAATTATTTAATACTATAATTAAAAGTTTAATATTTTGCGAAATATTGTTTCTATCTAATCGAAATTAACCTATTTTTTATAATTTAAACGAAAGTAAACAAGGAACAATCTCAGACTAATTGTTCTAAAAAGAAACCGAATGATTATCTTTATCGTATAATTAATTATTCTGATAAGTTTTAAAGATTGACAAAGGTTTATAGATGGAAAGGATATTCATCACCAATCAGATTAAATTTGATATATTAAGGACCGGCGGCTTGCCAGCCGATCACCCGTATAATTTAACCGCAAATACCCCTCTGATTAAGATTGGCTATGATACAGACCTCCATTGTCGTTTACTGGAAGAAAGGCTACATGAGATAGCGCAAGAATATAACACCGGTAAAAAGGTTGCGGAAGGCGATGTATCAAAATATCTTACTGTACGAGAATGCATTCAATTAGTTGTTGCATCATAAAATAATGCTCTTGATCTATTACCTATGACATCATTCCTGCCTCAATATTACGAGCTGTTGAAACGAGCTGTTGTTACAACATCGGGTATAAGTAATATTACGCCGCATGACTGCCGTATAATTGCTGCCGATATTTTAAGGCAAACCAAACAAAGTGTAAGCGAAACTACGCTTAAACGCATTTTTGGATTTGCTTACAGCAAGTTTAAACCATCAATATTTACCATTGATGTAATGGCCAAATACTGCGGCTACAAGGGCTGGGAAGATTTTTGCCAGAACCAGGAAATCAAACTAACCAAAACTTCAGAACATACTACGCCCGATTGGAATAGCCTTAAGCTTAACGCCGAAAAAATAACAAACTTTACTTTACAGGTTTTACGCAATAAATCTGGAATCCCTTATGGCCAAACCATTCCAAGGCGGGCAGTATCCGACTACTTAGATGATTTTTTAGCCGGCGATTACACTGCAACTGTTTTAGCAGCACCAGCCGGCCACGGAAAAACTATTGGGCTATCTCACTGGATCCAAGAACATTTGTTAAATAACGGCGCAGGTAATAACAATGATATTATTCTCTTTTTTAGCACCAGTGCTTTAATGAACGCATTTTTAAGCGGGCAGGATCTCAATCACTGGCTATTGGCTTTGTTGGGATACACCGCGGATGATGATGTTGCGTCAATATTTGATCAACAACAGGAAAAGGGCGGTAATTTTTACCTGATAATAGACGCTTTTGACGAGCATGTTTACAAACATGAGCAGTATAGGTTATTACTGGCACAACTGCTTGATATACTTGCTTTACATCGCTATTCGCCATGGTTTAAACTTATCTTAACCATGCGCTCTTTTACATGGATAAATAACAGGCACGAATTTAATACTGCCGATGACAAATGGTTTATCAGGTTTATTGGCGATGAGAACAGCTGCATTAACGTACCTGTGTTTGATGCAAATGAGGTAAGACAACTGGCCTTAAAAATTAACCCGGCACAACATTATAATGCACCTGCAGATTTAGCGCTGCAATTTAGTCACCCGCTATATTTTCAGTTTTATTACAAGCAAAACCCAACCAATTTTACCCTAAATAATATTAGCCGCGTATGTTTGTATGATCTTGTTTCCGTATTTATCCTCAATAAAATATACATGGGGCAAAATTCGGCAGAAAAGCTTTTGTTGTTACATGGCCTTGCAGCACAGATGGATATTTCTAACGGCAACTTCAGCGTATCGCGGGCGAAGGTAAATGGGTTGATAAAACAGTACAACCAAGCCTATCAGGATATGCTTAGCGTAGGTTTTTTGCGTGAAATAAACCAGAGTACAGGATTGCATTACAATGCATATGTACAGTTTGCTAACATTCATTTCCAAAATCATACTATAGCAAAGTACTTACTCTATAATAATAACTCCATTTTTGATGAAAGTTTAATAGAGCAGATAAACAGATTATTTGAAACTAACGGCCAAAAAGTTGCTGTTTTACAATGGTGTGTGCTGTATGCATTTAAAGCCGGGCAGCAACAAAACTTTGAACTGCTGATACACGCGAAGCTAAACCTTACCGAAAAGGCAGATGTGATAAATTTTATGGGTGATATGTTCACCGAACAATCCGCAGCAGAAGATCAGTCAGATTCACTCGCTGCATATTTCAAACAGGATTGCAGCCCTGAGTTATTTAATTACTTCTTCGGTTTTGAGTTTATTAACTTTAAATACCGGCGAACTCTTTACAGCTTGTTGAAATTTAATTTAAGCAATCGTAAGCGGGCGTTTATTTATACTGCTTTAGGGATGACGGCTACCTTAAGGCTGGATATGCCCGACCTAAAGGATTGCATATATAAACTAAGAAGTTTGCCGGCCGAAAGCTTTAACAAGTTTGCTATCAATCCGCTCAAATGCTTAGAAGCTATACATACCTATATAACAACATCCGAGTTGAAAAAGGATGTAGGTGTTGAACTTACCCGGTTTTATTTTAACCCACCTAAAGAAGGCAACTATTTAGCAAACACGGCATCGCACGATATGCTTTTTTTACTGGGTGCCTATACATTGATCTTATTTCAAAAGCCTCTAAAAAACCTAAGGTATATTAATGCGCTCGAGCATAATTACAGGCACTCTGCATTATCTGAAAATTATGCTTATGAATATTTTATTGAAGCTGTTAAAGCCGACAGTTATTATAAGCTGAATAAAACTGAACAACTGCTTAGCATATATCAACGATATAAACAAGTTTACAAACGATGCCCTGAAAACTTCACCGACTACATGAAGACGGTTTTTTTAGCTTTACAGTTAAAAGCAAACCTCAGGATACGGGATTACCGCCATTTAATAGAAGATACACGGGCATTTTTGGATGCTGCTAAAGACCATGAAGTATCGAAAGGCTTAATGCTGGGCATGATCGTTAAAACAACCGAGCTAAACGAAATTTACCCGCAATTTTATAAACAATGCCAGTACGAGTATGCTAAAATGTTGAGGGAAAATGGACTTTTGAAAGAAACTTTTACACCCGAAATGGTAGTATCAGATTAAATAAAAGAACTTAAATATTCACGAAAGTGATCAGGCACATCAGAAAAACTGCTTCCATTTGGAAAACAGTTTTTCTTTAGCAGGTTAATTATTGAACTTTTACAACAACTTTCCCCACAGTTCTGCCGGTTTCAATCTGGCGATGTGCATCAGCCATTTGCTCAAAATCAAATACTTGAAATATGTGAGATTTGATGATCTTTTTCTGCAGCAAACCGGCAATAGTGCCCATATCGTTACCTGATGATTTAACAAGAACAAATTTGGCTTCGATATCTTTTGATTTTGCATGAGCCTGCTCTTCTTCTGAAATATTTCCTCTAACAATAGATATTATTTTGCCACCCCGCACAACTGGCTTTGAAAGCTCTGTAATATCCTTTTCTCCAACAGCATCGAGAACAAAGTCGATATTGGTCAACTCGTTCAACTTGCTCAGATCGTTATACTCTACATGCTCATGGGCACCGTTAGCAAGGACAAAATCTTTGTTTTTTTCTGATGATACACCAATAACGTACGCACCCAAGTGGCGGGCAATCTGGGTTGCATAATGCCCTACCCCACCAGAGGCACCATGAATTAAAACCCTCTGACCAGCTTTTATGCCGGCATTATCAACCATCACCTGCCATACGGTTAAAGGTGCCAGCGTTGCAGCTGCGGCTTCCTCATGATTGATATTTGAGGGCTTAAGCGTTAATTCGTCTGCCTTAGCGACCACGTATTCCGCATACACCTTGCCGTGGCCAGGGAAATTGACCATACCAAATACCTCGTCGCCAACTTTAAATAACGGTGATTTAGATTCTGTTACTTCACCTGAAATATCCCAACCTAAAATCAACGGATTTTCGTCTTTTATCCAGTTATACACGCCTCTGCCGTCACGGGTTTTAGCATCTACCGGATTAATGGAAATAGCTTTTGTTTTAATCACTACTTCGTTATTAGCAGCTACCGGTTTTTCAATATCCACTAATTGGAGCTGATCTGCAGTTCCTATACTTTTTACTATGTATGCTTTCATATCTTTAAACTATATTTTTTATAGTTGCAAAACTATTTATAGTAAAGTATATTTGCAATAACTATCCAAAAGGATAGGTGGGATATGAAATGCATAAACACTGAATATCAGGCATATAAAATTAACGACAAATACTATCCATGCACTACCAGCATCACAATGGATTACATTGGCGGCAAGTGGAAAATGGTTATTTTGCATTATTTACGGAATGGCAAATTACGCTACAGTGAACTACGCAAGCTGATGCCGTTGGTTACCGAGCGCACGCTTAGCCTTCAATTGAAGCAACTGGAAGATGACGGCCTGGTAAAACGGAAAGTATACACCAGCAAACCGCCCTTAAAGGTTGAGTATGCATTAACCTCATTTGGCGAAACTTTAAAACCTCTTTTAGAAATAGTATCCGGGTGGGGACAACAGGTGGCCTCACAAAAGGCAACGGTGGTATCGGTAGCTGGAGAGAAGTAATTATATTGTAGAAAAACGTAATGCGACTTAGGTCCTTATTATTTCCAGCAATCCTTTGCAAAGCATTTACAGTATCGGCACAAACAGATACCCTGCGTGTGCATTTTGCCATTAACTCTTCAGTGCTTCGGACAAATGATAAAAAACTGATCGATTCGTTAGTCCTCAACTGCTACAGTGTAAAAAGTATTTTGGGCTACGCCGATTATCTGGGCACTGCGACGGGCAATCAAATATTATCAGAACAGAGAGCGGAAGCGGTTAAAACTTATTTCAAAACCATCGATCTTACATTTGATACTCCTGCGTATGGCATGGGCATGATAAAAAATAGCGTCGACAGAACATTAGGTAATCCCAATGATCGCAGAGTTGATATCATAGCGCTACGGCCAGCACCTGTTGCTCCACCTTCTCTTAAACCGACTACACAAGACAGCCTTAACGAAAACTTTAAAAGAAAAATTGAAGAACTGGGAAACCTTAGTGTAGGCGATGCGCTGCAATTTAGCGAACTTAATTTTTACGGCGGCAGGCATATTTTAACGCGCCAGTCTATGCCGTATCTGGATATATTACTGGATTACTTGCGAAAACATACGGACATTAAGATAGAGATACAGGGGCATGTTTGCTGTAGCTTTAATGTGAAAGACGGCTATGATTTTGATTCGCACGACAGTCATTTATCGGTTAACCGCGCAAAAGCGATATTCGATTATCTTGCCGGCCAAGGCATTAAAAAAAGTCGTATGAGATACAGAGGTTTCGGTGCCACTAAGCCCAAAATATACCCTGAACAATCAAAAGCAGACGAAGATGCTAACCGCAGGGTTGAGATAGTGATAACTGCAAAGTCTACTGATACAGATAAATAACTAAAAAAGGTTGCCACTCTTTAGTAGTGGCAACCTTTTTAGTAAATCATGTTACAGACTGTTTAAAGCGCTATATATTTCTGCAGACAACAAGCCGCTCCCACCACCATAATGCTGAACTATCTTTACTAACGGATTTAAGTTGATAAAAACTTTGCGTAACTGGGTTTCCGATTCTGTATTTACGCCCGACCCTATCAATACCACATCATGGTTTATTGCTTTGAAAGCATCTATTGCGCTTTGGTCAGTTTCACAACCTGTAGCGCTCCACTCCGGGTTATTATTGATTAACCGCACAATAGTTGCCAGTATCTCCGGGTGACGGCAAATCACCATTATCCCGCATTTTTTCATCGTTAAAATTCCATCGGTACTTCCATCAACAAAAATTCGGCATCCGTTTCGGCTGTGATATTAAGCTGATCTGTATCCCAGATCCCAAAACCATCACGGGTGTTTAGTAATTGATCGTTAACTTTTATATCACCTTTTAAAACAAATACATAAACGCCCTGCCCTGCTTTGTGCAATTTGTAATTTGCACTTACACCTTTATCAAAATCGCCAATGTTAAACCAGGCATCCTGGTGTATCCAAACACCGGCATCCTCTTGGTTAGGGGATAATATTTGCTGTAAAGTATTGTGCCTATCACCAGGCTGCAAGCTTAACTGATCATATCTTGGTTCAACATTGCGCTTGTTTGGAAACACCCATATCTGCAGAAATTTAACCTTGTTGTAGGTATCTTTATTATACTCACTGTGGTAAATGCCTGTTCCTGCGCTCATCACCTGTATATCGCCATTTTTTATTGTAGCGATGTTGTTCATGCTATCGCGATGTTCCAGGTCGCCTTCAAGTGGTATCGAGATGATCTCCATATTATCATGCGGATGCTCGCCAAACCCTCTTCCGCCATCAACGCTATCGTCGTTTAATACGCGCAATGCTCCAAAATTAATCCTTTCGGGATTATAGTAACCTGCAAAACTAAATGTATGATAACTTTTTAACCAGCCATGATCGGCATAGCCGCGTGTGGCTGCTTTATGCAAAACTGTTTGTGCCATTGTGTTTTCCTTAATTGTTATACAAAGTTAAAGATTAAGCTACCCGGCACACTTAATGTAGATTAAGAGTGTCGCATTTTTGGCATTTGGTTTCGGTAAAAAAGAAACACCTCGGCAAATTCTTTTACCGAGGTGTACAATAAATTGGGGGAATAATCAATAGTTACTGTCTTGTACGTACAATATACACTAAGGGTTGCCAATTTTTGCAAATAAAATGTCAATAGAACATTATTGTTATCTGTATGAATCAATTAGCTTATTAAAAGTGCATTTCTTTTACGTCATGCTCCAAAACAAAAAAATCGCCCTTTTGAGGCGATCTTATCAAGGTGGAGAATATCGGAGTCGAACCGATGACCTCTTGCATGCCATGCAAGCGCTCTAGCCAGCTGAGCTAATCCCCCGTTTGTGGGCTGCAAATATATACAACCGCTGTCAAAATTAAAACTGAAAATCAATTTAATTGATAACGAGCTTATGATAGTTATAAAAACCTACCGAACAATCATATAGTGCATTTTAAAGTGTATTTACCGGCGCTTACGGTAAGCACAGTCTGTTTATTTTTGTTTGAATGCACGGGATATATCGCCCGTTTCTGATCTGCCCCTTTGTAGATCGTCACTGAACTTTTATTTATCGTAGGCAAATATATTACTGCTTGGGTGCCTTTGGGTACATCCAGCTTCAGACTAAATTGCTTTTTGTCGTCGCGATGCCATTCGGCGTAAATGTCTCCTGAAACTGTGGCGACCTTTCCTTTTGCCCATTTCAAATCACCTGTAATGGGTTTGACCATGAACGTTTTCCAACCGTACGTTGCGGGTGAGAGTCCAAGCACCATCTCGGGAAGTAACGCAGTAGGACCTGAGGACCATGCGTGTGAAGTGGAGCCCCATGGAAGATCCCAGCCTTCATGCCAGGCGCCGTTAAAAGAAGAAAGCTTGGTTTGTGCTCCCCAGTTTTTGCGGATATAGTCTAAAGCCCATTCATCTTGCCCATTGGCAAACATCGATCTTACAACACGGTAAGCGAAGGACTGCTCGCTTGCTTTACCGCTTTTAGTTACAAGGTCAATCATGCTGTCTTTCTTTTCAATGCCGGCCAAGCCATATTCCAGGGCGTATACTTGCGACTGCTGTTGAACCTTTGAGCCCTCATAGCTATCGAGGTAAGCACCTTGTTCGGCAGACCACAAATATTTGTTTATATTCTCTTTAAGCTGACGGGCTTGCTCCTTCCATTCATGTGCCTGTTTAGGATCGTGGGCAATATCTGAGGCAATGCTTGCAGCTGCCATTAATGCACCGTAGTACAAGCAATTTGTGCCTGTAATAATTTTCTTTTGTTCTATTGGGTAGGTGGAAGGCCAATCAAGCACTATCCAACCCGGCAGATTGGCCAGCAAACCGGTTTTAGCATCTTTAAACGGCCGGTAATATTGCAGGGCTTTCTTCAGGTTTGGGTATAAGTCCGCAATTAGCTCATCTCTGCCGTAGTATAAAAAATATTCGTGCATCATCAACACCCACTCAAGCTGATAGTCGGCCAGGTAAGCAGAACTTCCGGGCTGAAGGAAATAATCTGTAGGATATCTGCTTCTTACGGCACCATCGTTACGCCAACGCTGGGATTGCGCCCCGGATAGCAAATTATAGGCTGACAACAATCTGGAACTTTCGCCAAATGCGTAATTCCCAAAGATCTGCATATAGCGCGAATCGCCTGCGATGTATTGTGTGTGCTCGCGCCAGGGATCCTCATAAGTGTCTATAGAGTTGATGCGCATAGTGTGCCTGCCTATTTCCCAAAATCTGTTCAGTTCGGTATCAGAACACTCAAATGAGCTTTGCATTTCATAGTCATAACATGCAAACTCAGCGTCGACATTTAGTATCTCAACGTCTTTATCTGTTTCAATAGAAAAATACCTAAAGCCGCTCCATGTGTAGGGTCGCCAGCTTTGTATCCCTTTTCGGGTAATGTATTTTTCAGAATGATCGCTACTTACCCTAAGTAAAGGTGCACCAGCGCTATCCAGGCGTTCGCCGGTGCCTATTTCAAATTGCGATCCGCCGGTTTTAGCGTTTATCGTAAACTGAGGATAACCAACTATCTCCGTGCCAAAATCATAAACCACTTTATTGCCACTTGTCCAATGCTTTATTGGTTTTACCATCTTGCGTACCAGTTGCGGCCTTTCAATAACGGTAATTCCATTCCATGGCTTTACAGGTGGCACACCTATAATCGTTGCGTTTTGCCAACCGGCATCGTCAAATCCGGGCTTTTCCCATCCTTGTGGCCACAACCTGGCATCAAATTTTTCGATAAAGCCTATCAAATGCGCGTTGTTATCACGATAAGCGGTTTCATTGTCCCAAGCCTTTGCACGGGTTACTTTCCAGGTATTATCACTCAGCAGATTTATCGACTTTCCTGAGTAATTTATCTTGCTCTGAAAGAAAAATCCCCCTCTTGCATTCATCTGCGAATGCAGGCCTACACCAAAATTTTGCACAATTGCCGTGATCGTATTTTTGCCCTTTTGCAAATAACCTGCAATATTAAACTTATCATAGTTTTGATACTCGGGGTCGCTGTTTACAGGGCAACGCTCAAACAATTTTCCATTAATGTAAACATCAGCATACGCAAACGCTGAAATGTAGGTAATAGCCATAGAAGGCACATCCGGCAGATCAAAAGTCTTACGTACCAGGAGATAATAATTTTTAGGATTTTCATCGCCCGAGTCCCATATCCATTTAGCCAGAGGTTTTACCCCATCAAGGGTTTTAGAAGTTTTGGAAATAGCAGCATGCTTTCCCCAACGGTATTTCGATAAAGTTTTTTGCCCGTACGATGCAACGGCATTGTTAAAGCACACAATTATCAGGATTATTTTTACTAAGGTTGGCAGTTTATCAATTTTTCGCATTTGATGAGGTAAGTAAGCGAAAGAAACGCGGTTTATAATTCAATAAAACTATTGGTTAAACGGTTTAGCAATGTAAGCTTTTTGATCTCAAATGTTCGTTTTTTGCCATTTCCTTTTTAGAAATTAAATTTCCTTTATCTTAGGTTACCAGTTATAACCAACAAGATGAAGAATTACTATAAATATCTTCCAATATCGCCAAGCGACGAGAATTGGGGGCTACAGGTTTTGCATGCCGGCTATCAGGAGTATGCGCCCGGCGGCCAGTATCCTGATGCCGAACACCCCAAACACCACACCTTTAGTTGGGAAAACGGCCGGGTTCTTCACGAATACTCCCTGGTTTACATTACCGAAGGGTCTGGTGTTTTCAATACCCAGGCAACAGGCGATATACCGATAGAAAGCGGCTCGGTTATCGCAATATTTCCAAACGTACGGCATAGATACCGCCCCAACAGGCAAACCGGATGGAAAGAGTATTGGATTGGCTATCAGGGTTCGTTTATGAGCAATTTGGTTGATAACGAGTTTTTTGATCCATTGCAACCGGTGGTTAAAGTGGGCTATAATCAAAATATGATTAGTTTGTTTAACGAGGTTATTGAGATAATAGATAAGGAAAAACCTGCTTACCAACCACTGGTTTCGGGTGCGGCCATTTATCTTTTAGGGCAGATCTACAACTCGTCAAGGCAGCAAGAATTTGCCCATGATAAGGTAGAAACGATCATCAATAAAGCAAGAAGCATCATACGGTCAAATCTTGAAAGTAAACTCAGCCCCCACGATATAGCCAAACAACTGGATATCAGCTATTCGAGGTTTCGGAAACTTTTTAAGGATTATACCGGCATGGCACCTATCCAATACCAGATCCAACTGAAACTTGAAAAGGCTAAAGAAGAATTGGTAAACTCGTCAAACTCTGTGAAGGAGATCGCTTTCTCACTAAACTTTGAATCCACCCAATATTTTTCAAATCTGTTTAAAGAAAAAACCACCCTCACCCCTGTCGAATTTAGAAAGAGCTTTAAAAAGCTTTAAGCGTACATTAACAACAAAGGCGCCGGTAATTAACCGGCGCCTTTTGGCTATCTATTCAGATAAAGTATAGATGATAAGGATTAGTTGTAACCTGGGTTTTGTACCAATTTTGCATTTTTATTCATTTCCGATCTTGCAATTGGCATAAAGTAAGCTTTATCGTTCCAGCTTCCGGTGGTAATTTGCACAGGTGTAACGGTAGGGATAGTTGCCGTAGTTTTATCCGGATTTAATTTATAAACAACATCCACACCATGCATAGGGTGATAAGCATCTGCCCCAATCATCCATCTGCGGACGTCAAAGAAACGCTGATTTTCAAACAGCATCTCAACGCGCCTTTCATTCTGATATTTCAGTTTTAATGCAGCACCGGATTCGGTAAAGTTTGGCATTCCTGCTCTTTTCCGTATCATATTCAGGTAGGTGCGGGCCTCGGCATCCTGTCCAAGCTCAATACAAGCCTCGGCATAGTTCAGGATAACCTCGGTGTACCCGATAAAACGCCAGGTAAGATCATCCTGGTGGTTTACATACATGTCGGTTTTACGGTTGATAAATTTGAGCATAGATGTACCCGTGTTGTTATAACCGCCCCCATAAACAGCGCTGTTACGACTATCCAAGCCATATACATAGGTGATCTTACCGGCTCCAGCATCCCATTTTTCCCAGGTACCAACCTGCAGCACGCCAACCGGATCAGTCCCTAAAAGGTTTGATGCCCTTGGACGAAATTTTGCACCTTCGTAAAGGATAGTAGCATATAAACGAGGATCACGATTTTTGTACGGTTCCTTATTTTGCGCGGGATTATTTCTCGAAAAAGCTGTACCATCTGCCATTTCATAGGCATCAACCGTTTCGCTGGTAGCGCCATTATACTCAATACCGCCAAAACCATTCGGAAAAACAGTCCAGAAATCGGCACCAAGATTAGCAGCTACGTTGAAATACCTGATGAATATATCTTCCGTGCTCTCTTTTGAAGTGAACAGATCTTCATAGTTCTGCGTGGCCTGTTCAGGAGTTGCCGGGCTGGGCTGGTAAAGACTATATACCCCGAGATCTATCACGGCTTTGGCAGCATCTTTAGCAGCTTGCCAGCGCAGCATTTTGTCTCCGCCTACATATCCCAACACTTCGGGGTTCGAAAATCCTGCAAACTTGTTGGTGTTATGCAACTCGCTGGCTGCATACAACAATGCCCTTGATTTGAGTGCCAGTGCGGCCCCTTTTGTCGCACGCCCTTTGGCATCGCCGGAGTTTTGAAGTGGCAATAGCGCTGCAGCTTCATCGCACTGATCGCTGATGAATTTTACACATTCTTCGTATGAATTTCTTGGAGCGGCAAAATCGTCGGTGAGTTTGTATGAGGTAGTTACCAATGGTACGCCACCAAAATAGCTTACCAGCATTTGATAATACCATGCACGCAAAAAGATAGCTTCGCCCTTTAACCTGTTTTTCAGGGTAACCCCGTCTGTTAATGTTGCATCGTTGGGCAATTTATCTATATTCTCAAGGAACACGTTACAATCGCGTATAGCCCTGTATTTCCCGTTCCAATCTCCCCATCCGGCATTATCAGGAGAGAGCAGCATATTGCTCATATTGAAGTCGGCCCCGCCATCGTAACAACGCGCCTCATCTACCGATATGGATGTCATGTAAAAATTCCATGGATTCTGATTGTATATACTGTTAAGGTTTAGCTGGATAAGATTAGGATCAGACCACACATCAGATTCGGCAAATTGCGTGGTGGGCTTTGTATCAAGAAAGTCTTTCTTGCAAGAGTTAAGCGTTGTCATCGCAAGGACAACCGAGGCGCTTATCAGGTGTATTTTTTTGATATTCATTTTTCCTTAGTTTAAAAGGTTACTGATAATCCAACATTTATGGTTTTGTTAAGCGGATAAACCTGGCTGTTCACCCATATTGAACCTGGTGCGGTATCGGGTGATTCCGGGTCGAAATCCTTCACTTTGGTAAAGGTTAGCAGGTTGAGGCCGCTTGCAAATACCCGCAGCGATTGTATGCCTATACGATTAGTTAAGGTTGACGGCAACGAGTAACCCAGCTCAAAGTTTTTAAGCCTGATGTAATCGCTACTCCTTACGAAATACGTATTGTTAGGCATACCATCGGTCATCCAATAAGCGCCTCCACGCTCCCAAACACGAGGGTTGGTAGAGCTTGGATTTTCAGGCGTCCAACGATCCTTCACCATGTTATACATAAAGTTACCTACACCCGGCCCGCCAGAGAACGTTGTGTAAGCACGTTCGGCACCGGCAGCACCTTGGAACAGCACGCTCAGGTCAAAACTCTTATACTGTAAGTTGAAGGTAAAACCACCGGTAAAGGTTGGGATAGAAGTTTTTTTGCTTCTTACCATATCAAGACCGTTGATCTGACCGTCCTTGTTAACATCTTCAAAGATGATGTCACCCGGTCTCGCGCCCGACCAATGCGGATAAGCATCTACTGCTGCCTGGTCTTTAAATACACCAATAGATTTGTAGTATAAATTGGCATTCATCTGGTTACCTGTAGATTTTTGGTAATCAGGAACGCCCGGTGTTTCATCCCAGAACTGGATATGGTTTTTTGAGAAGGCACCATTAACAGAAACAGCATAGTTAAAATCGCCGGCCCGGTTTTGATAACCTACCTGAAACTCAAAGCCTTTGTTAACCACTTTACCGATGTTCTCTTGTGGCAGCGTAAGCCCTGCTGAACCCGGTACCGAAGCATTGCGATAAGCTAAGATATTTGAACGCAAATTGTAGAAATAATCTGCAGTGATAGATAGTTTGCTATCTAACAATTGGGCATCAAAACCGATGTTTGATTGGTTTGCTACCTCCCAGGTTACGCCCGCATTAGGGATACGCAATGCTGTAAGGGTTTGCTGTATCACACTTTGATTGAATAAATAAGTTCCGTTATAACCATAAGTGGTCATGTATTGATAAGGCCCTATACGGTCATTACCTGTTTTACCCCATGAGCCTCTTATTTTCAGGTCTTAACTAAAGTGATATTATCCTTCCAGAATTTCTCGTTCGAGATCCTGTAACCAAGCGAAACGCCGGGGAAGAAATCGAATTGTTTGCCGTTAGGATCAAATATGTAAGATCCGTCGTACCGCCAAACAAACTCGGCCAGGTATTTTGAATCGTACGCATAACTTACACGGCCAAAATAATCTAAACGACGAATTACCCCTGAATTCCCGCCGTTATCTTTAAGAGCGTTACTACCCAGATCAAGTTCGTCCAGTATATCGCTGGTGTAATTTCTCCTGAAAGCCCAGAAATTCATATTATCGCCACTGATGCGCTCTGTTGCAGCAAGCACTTTAAGATCATGCTTACCAAATGTGCGATCATAGTTGATAAGGCCGTTTAGGGTGATGTTTCCTAAAAGATTGAAGGACTGGTATAAGCGCGGATCTGTATTGCCACTTTTACTTGCTAATAATACCGGTTGGTTGTTGGCATCATAGCTCACTTTATCCCATGTGTAAAGATCCCATGGCTTACGGAATTGTTTGTAGGTGGTGAAGGTTTTATCTACCGCAGCATTTCCGGTAATAGACAAGCCTCTTACCCACGGAATATTAACAACAAGTTTAGCGTTGCTTTGAAAAACATAATCGCGTTGCCTTGTGTAACCGGTTTTATCGCTAACTAAAACTACCGGATTAGCGCCATACTCTATAGCCGGGCCAGGCAAGCCGTTTGGCCAGTAGGCAGGTGTATTTGGGAAAGCCCTGTTTAATGCCCAAAATATATTTTGGGCAGCATCGGTACTTCCGCCATTGGCACCACCACCAGAGTAGTTCCTGTTTTCCTGGCGGCCAACGACATCAAAGCTCAGCTTGATATCTTTTGAGATCCTGGCATCAATATTACTCTGGAAATTTGTTTGAGAGTAATTGATATTGCTATTACGGTACATCCCGTCGGTAAAATTAGAACCCAAAGAAGTAAAATATTTTACCGCTTCTGACCCACCCGAAAGGGTAAGGTTACCGTAGCGCTGCGGCGAATTGCTTTTAATGGTCTCTTTAAACCAATCAGTATTTGGGTGGCCCCATGGGTCAGATCCGTCGCGATATTTCTGTATGTCTTCTGCGGTATAAGGAAGCGGGCTGCCTGGATGGTAGGCCTCAGAAATTTCATTCTGGATCTGTGCATAAAGTGCCGCATCAACCATTTTAGGCAACACCGTTGGGGTGTTCCATCCCTGGTTTAAGTTAAGCTGGATAGTTGGTTTGCCGGTTGTACCTCGTTTGGTGGTTACTAAAATAACGCCATTAGCAGCCTGCGCGCCATAAATAGCGGCAGATGCATCCTTTAAAACAGTTACAGATTCAATAGTTGAAGGATCCAAACGCTCAAGGTTCCTGTTGGCTATACCATCAATTACCACCAGAGGAGAGTTATCGCCCAAGGTGTTAGCACCGCGGATGCGAAGCGTGGAACCATCATTACCGGGTTCGCCGGTGCGGGTAACAGCTACCAAACCAGGCAGGCGGCCGGCTAACGAGTTTGAAACGTTCCCGGCGGGCGATTTTGCTATCTCACCGCCCTTTACGGTCACCACCGAGCCGGTTAAAGTAGCCTTCTTACGCGTACCATAACCTACTACAACTACCTCATCTAACGAGCCTTGTTTGCCCGTTAACTGCACATCGGCTTTTTCTGAAGTTATGGTCTTTTCGACTGCCTCAAAACCAATAAATGAGTATTGTAATACAGCGTTGCGGTTTATTGTAATTTTGTAGATGCCGTTTACATCTGTTACAACCCCGTTAGTACCGCCCTTTACTTTTACGGTTACTCCCGGCAATGGCTTACCGGTTGATTGTTCAGTAACCACACCAGATACATTCATGGTTTGTTGCGCATGGGCCTTTACATTAAAAAGTAAGGCAAACACACATACGCACACGAAGATCTGAGCACTTTGAAGTATTTTTCTTTTCATATGTGGGTGAATTTTATGCAAAAAAGTTCCCTTGTGCTCTTGTAAGCAAGAACCTAAATTGCTTTCTAATAGGAAATTGAGTTATTGTTTAATCTGAAACCTGTGACATTAGATCATTGGGATTTCAGAATAAATTGGCGGGCGTTTAAAAACCGGGATATACCACCGTTATAAACATTGGCTTTCTAAGGCTTTCCCACCACTTAGTGTTTTGGAATAATTTTTTTCTCATTGATCAGAGGTTTAATAAATCAGACCGGCAGAAATTCCTGATGCATCAAGCGCTTGACAAACAGTGATCTTTGCTGATCGATTAAATTGGTTTAATAATTGGTTTAATGTCGTTTCGGGTGCGGCACATTGCAAGAACTAACTACCCCGAAACAACAGTACGAAAGTATTTTGTGACAAAAATTTTACATTGCATAATTTGACATATGATGTTAACTTTTTGACAAAATTCAAAAAATCTAAAAAAACCAACACACAAATACATATCTAAATAATTTTAAATCAGTATATTATAGAGTTAAAAATTACAATATGTACTCTTCTGGCGTCTCCCCTCGTATCAAATTGTTGTAATCTTTTCTCAATTTCTGCAATTCTACAGGAGGTAAACTTTGTTCTTTAGTGCTTTGTAAAAACCAGTTTAAGCCTACTGCCGGTCAGTCCTTTGATTGCAGGGTTTACTTAAGAAATTCAATTAAAGGTTATGGCCATTTATACAACGGAACATGTTGTTGAGAAATTAGACTACTCTCTCATCGGGGCCAATGCAAAGCGTGCCGTTGATTTAGGGCTTGCTGAAGCGGATTGGTACCAAAGCCCGGTATCGCACAAAAACCTGAGGAAGCTGCTTGCCAGGCGCGACGGCCCTGCGATACGGGATACCATTTTGCTGCTTGCCATTTTATTGATTACCGGCACTGCAACGGCTTTACTTTGGGGCACTTACCAGGCTATTATCCCCTACCTGATCTATGCTGTCTTTTATGCTACCAGCTCAGATTCGCGCTGGCATGAGTGCGGGCACGGGACCGCCTTTAAAACGGATTGGCTAAACAATATCGTTTACGAGGTTGCATCATTTATGGTGATGAGGGAGTCGGTTATATGGCGCTGGAGCCACATAAGGCATCATAGTGATACCATAATTGTTGGCCGCGACCCGGAGATCCAAATCCCCCGCCCACCTAACCTGTGGACGCTTGTTTTATCCATTTTTAATATAGAAGGATATAAGACTTATTATCCGAACTTGGTGCGCCATGCATTTGGGAAAATATCAGCAACGGAGCGTACCTACGTTCCCGAAAGTGAGTTTAACAAGGTTTACAGAAACGCCCGGATATGCTTGTTAATTTATCTGATGGTTATTGCTGCTGCCGTTTGGTTTCATAGCTGGCTGCCCGTGTTTTTGTTTATACTGCCCCAGTTTTTTGGCACCTGGTTAATGATCATCCATAATACCACACAACATGCGGGCCTTGCCGAAAATGTACTCGATCACCGCTTAAATTGCCGCACGGTATACATGAACCCTATCAGCCGGTTCATCTATTGGAATATGAATTATCACGTAGAGCATCATATGTTCCCGCTGGTGCCTTACCATGCGCTTCCTTATTTGCATCAGTTGGTAAAAGATGATTGTCCGCCGGTATACCCATCCCTGCTATCAGCCTGGAAAGAGATCATCCCTACATTGTTGAAACAACAAAAAGAGCCCGGTTATCACATAAAACGACAATTACCGGATAAGAAAGAGAGTAATAGGGGAAATATTATAGAATCTACCTTAAAACCGGACGGAGAGGGCTGGTTAAAAATAGGCCCGTCAGATCTGTTAGACAATGAAGATGTTATCCGTTTTAATCATTTTACAAAAACTTTTGCCATTTACCGGGATAATGAAGGAAGGCTTTATGCAACCGATGGCTTTTGCACCCACGGTAATACCCATCTTAGCGAAGGCTTGGTAAAAGGCAAAATTATAGAATGCCCTAAGCACAACGGGCGGTTCAATCTGCAAGACGGTTCGCCGGCACGGGCTCCTGTTTGCCGTGCCCTTGCCACCTACCCGGTCGCCGAACGTGCGGGTGAGCTATGGATCAACGTAAAAACTACCAATATAGATGATGGGGCTAAAGAAAAAGGCACAAAATTTCTTGTGGTATCAAATAACAATGTAGCAACCTTTATTAAAGAGCTAACCATTGAACCGCTTGATGAAAATGAGAGAATAATATTTACCCCGGGAGATTATTTTCAAATTCAAATCCCTAAATACGAAGACATCAGATTCGCCGGTTTTGATATTCCGGAACCATACCGTGAAGTTTGGGCGGCTCAAAAGTTATTTGATCTGCGTTCTGAAAACAGCGAAACGGGACGCAGAAACAATTACTCTATTGCAGCCAATTGCAAAACAGATAAGCAACTGACTTTTAACGTGCGTATTGCAATGCCGCCGCCGGGGCAGGATTGCCAGCCCGGAGTGGGATCAAGCTATATTTTTAATTTAAAACCGGGCGATGTGGTGACAGCCTTCGGCCCTTACGGCGACTTTTATATTAAGCCTACTGAAAAGGAAATGGTTTACATTGGTGGTGGAGCAGGCATGGCCCCCATCCGCTCGCATCTTGCTCATCTGTTAGAGAACACTTATACTAAACGCAGAATAAGTTACTGGTATGGTGCACGCTCCCGGCAGGAGATCTTTTACAAGGACTACTTCAGGCAATTAGAGTCGGCACATTCTAATTTCTATTTCCAGGTTGCACTTTCAGACCCGTTGGAAGGAGATAAGTGGGATAGTTACCAAGGATTTATCCATAATGTAGTTTATGATAACTACCTTAAGTTTCATAACGATCTCTCAAACATCGAATTTTACTTGTGCGGCCCTCCAATGATGATAAAAGCCTGTAACAAAATGCTACTTGAAATTGGTGTTAAGGCCAATCAAATAGCCTATGATGAGTTTTGATGACAAAATCTGAAACTTAAATATCAAAAGTTGCAAGTGTGTTATCCCTTGTGCATTTAATTTAGCCAATGCGGGTTGGGTAATAACAACCCGCATAAACCAATTATCCTTCTGCCCATTGTAAACCGCAGTGGCAGCTGTTATACTTCTTTTAATTTCTACCTATGCGTTATAGTTTATCTTGTCTTTTACTATTACTTTTTACGTGTGGCGCAAAGTTATTATGTGCACAAGCTCCTGTTTATCAACCCATATCAGCCATAAAAAAAGGAGTTTTCAATACTTCATCACCCGACCCGATATTTAATTATCACTGGAAAAATACAGCCGCTACCAACAATCTTCAAACCTATACGCTAAAGCCTGAAACATACCATAGCAACACGCCCAAAAGCTTTGACATGAGTAGGTTCAGAAGCAAAAACATCATAGGCATTACGGGGACAGGGTCAATGCGATTTGATTTTGGACAGACCAACGCCGGGTGGCTTGAATTTGAAGCCGATGATATGCCCGATAACGTTGAGCTCAGCATCAGCGAATACAATGAACCGGCCATTTTAAACCAGGGTGCTGTACATCGTATAAAAACACTTGCGCCTGTTAAGCACGGCAATTTGTACAGGTTAGAACTAAACCCCGAGTTATATGAAGGTGTACGCTTTGGCTGGATCCATGTGGGGAGCCATAAACGTAATTGGGCGATGAAGAACCTGCGTTTGGTTTGCCAGGTAAAACCGGTAAACTATTTGGGCAGCTTCGCTTGCAGTGATGATCAGCTTACAAAAATATGGTACACCGGGGCATATACTGTAAAGCTGAACCTGATGAAAGATTACCTGGGTGCCATACTAATGGAGCGGAGCGACAGGCATTCATGGACGGGTGATGCCTATCCATCGCAGGCAGCTTCCATGGTTGCTTTTGGTAACTATGATATGATCAAAACCAATCTTATCCACACTGCTACATTGGATAATTCTATCCCAAGCTATTCTTTGTATTGGGTACTGAGCCTGATTGATTATGTAAATTACTCCGGCGATAAAGCATTTGGAACACGATATATAGATAACGCAAGAAAAAAGCTCGATAAGGCTTACGCCATGTTCGATGACCCAAAGGATCTTAACTTTTACGGATGGGACGAACGCCTCGGGGCCGGCTTCGAGAACCCTACTAACCCCGAAACACAACGGGCCTATCAGTTTTTAGCTATACGCTGCTGGATGGCTTTTAGCAAACTTGCATCAGTACTTGGGCAGGAGAAAATTGGCGGGCAGTACTCATCATACGCTGCTGAAAAGATGAAAGCGTTAAGAGCAGATAAAACATGGTTTAACAATACCGGCTTGCATGCTTCTGCTGATGCCATTAATACCGGGCTTACTACAGATACAGAAAAAAATTCCCTGTACACTAAAAACTTCACAAGCCGGGTAAACCGGTTATCGTACTCTCCATTTAATGAGTATTTCATCCTGCAATCGTTAGCGGGTATAAATAAATACGATGATGCACTCTCCTCTATAAAAGATTGCTGGGGCGGGCAGCTTGATTACGGTGGTACAACCTTTTTTGAAGTTTATCGCCCAAGCTGGAATAACATACTTGGCAAAAATGGAGCGCCGGTAAATAACCAATGCGGTTACACCAGCCTTACACACCCCTGGAGTTCGGGCGTTACGCAATGGTTATCTCAGGAAATACTTGGCATTAAACCGCTATCGCCCGGGTTTAAGAGATTTAGTATAACGCCAAGACCAGTCGCAAATCTAACCTGGCTAAAGGGTAGCATGCCTACCCCATTTGGGGCAATTAGTATTGCCGTTGATCTTAATACAGGCATTAATACCATATCTGTACCTAAGGGCACGCAGGCAGAAATGGTAACCCTACCATTGGCTGGCAGTTTAACAGATATCTACCTTAATAACAAGGTCATCTGGAAAAAGGGGACTCTCACAAAAAGCGACATCTTACTAACGGATAGCACGGCAAGTTTTAAAAGTCTTAAAGCCGGCAACTATAAGTATCGTTTGGTTTATACTGCGAAGAAACCTTTAAAGGTGATAGTTGAGCCACAATGGGATTATGCCATTAACCAATTTAAACAGGATAGTGTAACAGCCGGCAACTGGCGATCCAAATTCGGGAAGCAAGGCTTTGTTTTGTTCAATTTTGTGGATACGGGTAAAAACCTGGAAAGATTGCCTTCTTTCATCTCGAAAGTAAATTTAAAAAGGCAAGCTAACCTCAACGTTACAAACTCTCCTAAAACCCGAGGTGTATTGACCGATACGTTGGGCAACACCGGCAGCCTTGGTACTATCGTAACCCAAGACCCTTTGGCCTGCCTGCAAACAATGACCATGGATGTTGAAGCCACAGATACGGCTGAGCACGAGATATCACTTTACTTTTTGGTTTGGGACGATCAGCAGAGAAGAAGTGCCCTTGAGGTATTTGACCTTAAAACTTTGAACTTACTTGCTCCCGTACAGCTGGTGCAACATTATCAAAAAGGTAAGTATTTAACTTTCAAATATAAGGGCAGCATCAGGTTGAGGATAAACCAGGTGAGAGGGAAAAATGCTGCGGTAAGCGGGTTGTTCTTTGACTAAATAAAGCGACACCTTAATTAAATAGATAACCAATTAAACCTTGATCCTATGCGTATCATTCCAACAATCAGCATCCTTTCATTACTCATAGTTACAGGAGCCGGAAAAGCGTTTAGCCAACCCGAGTGGAAAAAAAAGTACAACGACCTAAATACAGTTCGCAAGATGTTTACCGAGCCACCTATGTTTTATGCACCGCATGCCTTTTGGTTTTGGGACGATACCCTGCGCAATGATCATTTGCCTGCCAACATGGTTAAGGAGATGGCTAAGCAAAGGATAAACCCCGGCTATGCGCATCCGCGCAGTTCTATGGATAGGTTAAACCCCAAATATCCATCTCTACCCTACAGTCAGTACCTTGAAAAGCCCTGGTTTGATAACTATAAAGAGGCTGTAAAAACCACCAAAGAAAATGGCCTTACCCTTGGCTATTGTGACGAGTACGACTGGCCAAGCGGTCAGGCTGCCGGGCGGGTTCTTAAACAACACCCCGAGCTGGAAGCAAAATATCTGGTTTGGAAACGTTACGAGGTTAAAGGCGGCAACACAGTAAATTATCCATCTGTTGATTTTGCAGTAGCGGCCAAACTATCCGATGGGAAAATAGATGCATCTTCATTAACAGTCATTGAAAGTAAGGATGCTGTAAAATGGACTGCACCTGCCGGCACTTGGGTGGGATATACTTATAGCAAACAATTTCATGCAGGCATTGACGGCGGCAAGGTCAATTATCTTGATCCTGGTTTTATGAAAGCCTTTATCCCGTTGGTGCATGACCAATACAACGCTAACATACCGGACGAGTTAGGTAAAACCATACCCGGTGTTTTTGTTGATAACGAGGGTGATTACGGCTGGCATATGGCATGGTCAGATCATCTTGCCGATGTTTACAAACTTCAAAAGCATCGCGATATACGCTTATGGCTACCCCTGCTTACAGAAAAAGACAATAAGGGATTGTACGCCAAAGCACGTTTTGATTGGTTTGATACCGTAACTGATGTTTATAACGAGTGCTATTTTAAGCCGGTAGTTAACTGGCTCGACAATAAAAACATGTACTATATCAGTAACTTGTGGGAAGAATCCTTACAATTGCAGGCCGGTGCTGTAGGCGATTTTATGCGCATTACCCGTACGGCCACCATGCCGGGCACGGACTGCCTTTTAATGAAATCGCAGGATGTGCATGATTTTAAGGAAACACAAACCGTAGCCGAGTTTGAAGACCGCCCTTTTATGAGCGAGATAATGGGCGTTGCAGGTTGGGGACAAAGCCCCGCCATGATGAAAATGACCTTAAATTCGGTAACATCATATGGCGTTAACCACATTGTTCCGCATGGGGTATATCTAAATCGCAAAGCAGAAACTATCCCTTTCCCGGCAGATTGGTACACCGAAAATCCTTATTGGCCATATCTGCATAACTGGGCTGATTTTGCCCGCCGTGCTTCATTTGTTACCAGGCAGAGCAAGCTGGCAGCCGATATATTGCTTGTAAATCCACAAGAAAGCATTTGGGTAAATGCCGAAAAGTTATTTGACTATAACCATCCAGAAGACGATGGGGCCTGGAATGAGTTTACCGGCCGTGTTGAAGCCCAATATTCCGGAGCAATGCGACGAATGTATGAAAACAACTTAGATTTTTTGATCGGTGATACTTATTATCTGAACAAAGCAGAACTTAAGGCAAATGGTAATAAACCTGTGCTTTCTATTAGTGATCATGATTTCTCTACTATTGTGTTACCACCCTTATCTATCATGTCCCGGACGGTATCTGCAAATATCCTGGAGTTTGCAAAAAGAGGCGGCAACGTCATTGTTCTCGGCGAACTTCCAAAGGGTTCGCCAGAGATCGGCGAACAGGATCCGGTAATTGCCAATGCCATGGCGGCCCCTAAAGCTTGTGCAAACTTCACAGATTTATCTGCCGCCCAAGATCCGTCGGCGCAATTGGCTAAAGCTTTGAAAAGTAAGGTGCCGCATATTGATGTCGAAAATGCAGGTCGTTTATATACCGCACACCGAAAAATGGGGAGTACACACTTGTACTGGTTTGCGAACAATGAAAACGTAGAAAAAACATTTACAGCATCGTTACCCCAGGGTACAGGTGGTGCCGAAATTTGGGATTGCGAAAACGGCTCGGTGAGGTCAGTTAGTGCTACTACTGAGGGCGACTATCGTAAGGTAAAATTGACGCTGCACCCGTATGAAGGGTACTGGCTTGCGTTTAACCCGAACAGTTCGGTCGTAAGCCAAACCAAAAAACCTATAATAACAAAAACACAGCGATTGGATGGGCTATGGACTGTATCCTACCCCGGTGTTGATACGATTTACAGGACATCGGCAAGGGCTTTCTTCTCTGCCAATGATAATTTACAACCAGAATTACTTAAGAACGCAATGCCCGATTCAACCTGGAAACGATCGTCTTTCATTAAAGGATCGTTGAAACAAGGTGCTAAAGTTAATGGCAATAGCAAACCGCATGAAATAAAATCGCTTAACGGAAACTACGCCTATTGGCAACTTAACATACCTGCGGGAGCGGGTGCAGTGGTTTTCCCATCAGAAATGAAAAATATAGCCGTTTATGTTGATGGTAAATTATTAAAAGTTGCGGCTGGCTCTGTTGATCTTAAAAATGGAGCAAAAACACTTGCCTTCGCCGTTAGTAAAGACGAGCAATTACCGCAAATTCCTCTAAGGTTTCTCATTAAAAACAAAGCATCATTACCTCTGAAAAGCTGGTTTGCCTACGGCCTTGATGAATATACTGGTTATGTAGATTATGAAAAAACTGTTGTGCTCAACAAAGCCGGTCAAAACCTTACGATAGATCTCGGTAAAGTAACTTATATGGCCGAGATATTTGTAAACGGCAAATCAGTTGGCGGTAAATTATGGCCCCCGTTTAAATTTAACGTACCAAAGGAAATGATCAAAAACGGAAAGAACATTATAAGCATTCGTATCGGCAACCTGATGCTAAACAGCATGTCGATGAAAAACGACTTGCACCAGCTCAGAACGTGGTCATGGGGAATGGCACCTGATCCTGACCTGGATCTGTATGATACTGAATTGAAAGGCCCGGTTACGCTAACCTTAGCAAAGTAGATAGCCTGCAAGTATCTAAAAAGTTGAAGCCCTGCAATTTCCATTGCAGGGCTTCAACTTTATTTGCCTCAGACGGCTTTTTGCCGATAAGTTTAACTATTAAGCGGCAAGGTAAACCAGAAAGTACTTCCTTCGCCAACATTGCTACTCACGCCAATTTCGCCGCCGTGTTCTCTTATTATTTCGGCACAAATGTACAGACCAAGACCAAGGCCGGTTTGTGTTAAATTATTATCTGTGCGATAGAAACGGCGGAAAATATGAGGCAGTTTATCCGGCTCAATACCCGGCCCTGTATCGGTAACGCTCATTTTTACTTCGCTGCCCAGGTACTCTATGTCAATTGATATGATCTTTGATTGCGGCGCATATTTTACAGCATTACCAACCAGGTTAACAACCACTTGCTCGATCTTTTGCCTGTCGGCATTAACTTGTATGTATTTTTCTCCGTGCGTTACTAACTGATGTTTTCCTGTTTGTGTAAACACACCACAGCAGCTATCTGTCAATTCGGCTAAATTGAAGATGCTTTTATTGATGCTAAACTGGCGCTCGGCAATACGCGATGCCTCAAACATTTCGTTTACCAGGTGCGATAGTTTTTCCGCATTTCTATAAGCATGCTGCAGCATCCGTTGGTTAGTTGCGTTTAAAGACGAATCGTTGTTCTCATTAATAAATTGCAGGGAAGCTTGTAAAGATGTGAGCGGCGTACGCATTTCGTGGCTTGCAATCGCTATAAACTCATCGCGCTGTTGTATCAGCGACAGATTATTGTATCGTAGTTCAGTTTGCTCCATTACCAGGTTAGCCAATTTCTTGAGTATCCGCTTCTCGCTGTCAGAAAATTTTCTTGGCGCTGTATCGATAAGGCAAATTGTACCGATTATGAAACCATCAGGAGTTATTATAGGTGCGCCCGCATAGAAACGTATCTGAAGTTTGTCGACAACGTAGGGGTGGTTTGAAAACAAGTTATTTAAAAGCGTGTCCTCAACTATCAGCAATTCGGGTTCCAGTACGGCAACCGCACAAAAACCGATCGATCTGCTAACTTTAGCTATCCCGTCAAGTCCGCATGCAGCTTTAATGTACTCTGTATCGGCATCTAAAAAAGATATATGGCTGATGGGGCAACCAAATAATTCGCAGGCAAGTGCGCAAATGCTATCAAAAGCTTTTTCGCGGTGCGTATTAATAATTTGATAATGTTCGAGCGCAGCTACGCGTTCTGCATCATTATCCGGAATGATGTCAATCCCAAAAACGTTATCCATAGGCAGAGTTATATTCTGTATTTAACTACAAAATAATCGTATTATATAAAATTTACTACTAAATTAATTTTATCCCTATAAGAAACAAAATATTTAGAAGATACCCTCAAAAATGCCGAAATGAACTTTTGAATTAAAAGCTTATTTCACATTCAACTTATACTTATACGTAATTAGTTTAGCTAAAGGTTTAAAAACACAACCATTATTTATTACATTTTGACATGGTTGATGTTAATCGATGTCATCCTGCATGTTTTCCTCTTCCAGATCCAGCCGGTTTTCTATCTTGCGGATCACGTCGTCGTCAAAGCCATCTTTGCGGCGAAAGTAATGGAGTTTACTCCGCTCTTTTTCGGTAACGGCCGTCATAATTTTTCTAAACTCGCTTACCAGTTTATTTGCACGTTGCCTTTCTCCGTCTCCCTTAACTGAGCATTCCAATAGATCTATCTTATGCTTCATAAATTCGTACTTATGCAACAACAGCGGATTGCTATGCATCTGATCGCCATACTTCTCTTCCATTTCGGCAATGGCGGTGGTCATGAGTTTCAATTCAATTTCCACTATTTGCTGGTCGTTTGGCCGCTGATCTATGGAGTTATCAGGCTTTACTGTTTTGATAACTAACGGCAAAAATAGTCCCTGCCCTACCAGCGTAACAATAATGGTAACAAAGGTGATGAACAATATCAAATTACGATGCGGAAAGGCTTCGCCAGTCTTTAACAACAAAGGAATAGACAATGCCGAAGCCAGTGATACCACACCGCGCATCCCCACCCAACTAATGGTAAGCGGATTGCGCCAACCCGGGTTATTTTGCGCAACGGTAATGTACCGGCTCATAAATTTGGTAAACACGCCTGTAAATAAACCGGCAATTACCCTGGCTACAATTACAACCAATGCTATGGTTAAGGCGATGAATAAAGCAGTGCTCATACTTACAGACCCGATACCCCGCGTAATATCGGGTAATTGCAAACCGATCAGGAAGAACACAACTGCATTCAAAATAAACACAATAGACGACCATAATGCCCCCGACCGTAACCTGCTGCTGTGCGAAAACACAAAATGGTTTTGATAAGCGATTAATAAACCACCGCTCACTACGGCAAGCACGCCTGATGAGTGCAGTTCCTCTGCTGTTATATATATTATATAAGGTATCACCAGCGAAATTGCGATATCCAGGTTAGAAGTTGTAGGCAGCCATTTATAAATAGCATAAAACACCAGTCCGAACAATAAGCCTATCGCAATGCCAGATATTACAACCAAAACAAACCCACCGGCAGCTTCTCCCCACGAAAAATGACTGGTGAGTATAGCCGCCAGCGCAAACCTGAAAATAGTTAAGCTGGTAGCATCGTTTAGCAAGCTTTCGCCTTCTAATATAGATACCATGCCTTTGGGTAGCTTTACATATTGCAAAACTGCTGTAGCAGCGGCAGCATCGGGCGGCGAAATAATGGCACCCAACAGAAAACCCTGCTCCAGCGTAAAGCCCGGAATAAGCCAATGGCTTACAAAAGCAACGGCAACGGCGGTAAATATCACAAACCCTATTGACATGCCGCTGATGATGCGCCGCCAGCGCCATAAGGCCTTTAACGACATGTTCTGCGCAGCATCATATAAAATAGGTGGCAATATCACCAGAAACACCAAATTTGAATCGATATGGACGATAGGCACGCCCGGCACAAAGCTAATAAGTAAACCGGCCAGTGTTAAAAATATGGGATAGGCAATTTTTAGTTTATTGGCCAGCAATACCAGTAAGGATACACTAAACACCAAACCAAGGCAAAGCACCAGAACTGAGTGAGTATTTTCCAAAGCAGCAAAATTTTGAATTAAGATACAGCAAATATCCGTACCAGGTAAATACACGATAGATTGGTGACTGAACTAAAAAATATACAAAAGGGTTTGGAAAGTATTAAAAAAAGTAAAGCCCCTGATGGGCAGGGGCCTTTACTAACCAATTATAAACCTAAATTATGAGAAGACTTTTTATTAAATTTTGATAGTGTAAAAATAACACTATCATTTCAAATGCGAAAATTTATTTTGTAATTTATTTGTAACTTTTTTATTCACAACCAAATTATTTTATCGCTCTCGCAACGATGAAGCAAATATATTAACGTTTATCAAAACAAACATAATTTTTTAAGTATTTTTTTGATTAATCATGAAAAAATAAATACTATAACATCAGTTTAACATAAATTTAACAGAAATAACCAATAAAAACCACCATAAACAATACGTAATTAGGCGTAAACCTAAATAAACAACCCATAAAGAATAAATTTTAAAGAGTTTTCTATTAAAAAGAGTTAAAAAAAGATTTTTTTTGGATTTTTTGCCATTTTAATCATAAAAAACTTAAATCGAATGCATTCGAACACTTAAATGTTCGAAATCGAACACTTATTAAGCGCTTAATGATTAGTTGACTATTCTTAGCAACAGCATTTTCTAACTTTCCATACATTATTTACGCAATACTAATGGGGAAATTGGTACAAAAACGCTTAAAAACCGATGATCGATGGGCTGTTGAAAAAAATCTCACGCATAATTTGACTTTTTTGGTGCTTTTCTGATTTTTTGGCACTCAATTGGAATACTACTCACCAAACAACGTTATCATGGCTATCGACGAAATAACTGAGACAAACGAGGGAGAAAAAAAATGGGACAATCCGGCCGAGCCCGAAAAAACCTCAGATAGTCGCGACAAAGAACAAATAGAGCGACAATACAAAGAGGCTAAACGCAGGCACGATAACTTAAGCGAGAACCAGGACGAAAATAACGACGAAGAACATAAAGACAATTAACAATAACTATAACTGAACACACAAATACTTGAACCATGAAAACTCAAAAAACATCTACCAGTAAATTAGCAAACCGTATTGATAAGGAATTGATGAACCTTTTGTTGAACGACTTAAAAGCGAGCAAATTAAAAAGAGCGGCATAACTATATATAAAACACATCTACACCAGCATAACAAACTTACAACACTGAACATCTACCTATGAAAACCAGCAAACCAGCAACCAGTAAATTAGTTACCCGTTTTGATAATGAATTAAGGAACTTACTGATGGGAGACCTGAAGGCTTTCAGAGACCGCAACCTGTTCATAAGCAACAAACAGAAAGCCGCACAACATCAATTGTCGGCCGCCTGATCAATCATATATCTATTCTATTTTAAACATTTCACCTTTGAGAACTTAAGGCTCGGCTACTTTGATAGCAGAGCCTTATTTTTTTGAGGCGTATTTAATGATAAGCGATGCCGTTTTAGCCGAAGCCCCGGGCTGGCCCATGCGCTCGTCAAGCAAATCATAATTGTGCAGCATATCGCTGCGGTAGGTGTTGTTGTTAAGGAGTTTATTCAGTTCGGTAGCGATAGCTTCGGGGTTACAGTCTTCTTGTATCAGTTCTTTTACCACCAGTTTATCCATGATCAAATTTACCAGCGATATAAATTTGACCTTCACCAGCATCTTGGCGATGCCAATGGTAAGCGCGTTACCTTTATAAAGTACTACTTGCGGTACATCAAATAAAGCCGTCTCTAAAGTAGCCGTCCCCGATGCAACAAGTGCAGCTGCTGCATTGTGTAAAAGATCGTAAGTATGATTAAAAATAACGGGCACATCCACACCGTTCATGTATTGCTTGTAATAATCAGCATCGAACGATGGCGCACCGGCAATCACCAAGGCATAGCCGGTAAATTTTTGCCCTGCCACAATCATATCAGGTAGTAAACGACTTATCTCTTGTTTACGGCTACCCGGCAATAGAGCAACTATTTTCTGGTTTGTAAGTTTGTGCGTTGTCCTGAAATCTACATCCGGCTTAAAGGCATCAACTGCATCCAGCAGCGGATTGCCCACGTAATCGATATCCATCCCCCACTCGTTATAAAACTGCACCTCAAAAGGCAGGATACAGAATAGATGATCTACAACACGTTTTATTTTTAGGACACGCTTCTGGTTCCATGCCCAAACTTTTGGGGAAATGTAATAGCAAACCAGCAGACCATGTTGTTTAGCAAACTCGGCTATCTTTAAATTAAAGCCCGGAAAGTCTATCAATACCAAAACATCAGGCTGATAACTGAGGATATCCTGCTTGCAGGTTTTTAAGTTTTTAAGAATGGTCTGCAAATTCATCACTACCTCAACAAAACCCATAAAGGCCATATCGGCATAGTGTTTTACCAGGGTACCACCTTCGGCTTGCATTAGATCGCCGCCAAAGTAGCGGAACTCTGCATCAGCATCCCGCTCTTTCAAAGCTTTCATCAGGTTTGCCCCGTGCAGATCGCCCGAAGCCTCGCCGGCCACCAGATAATACTTCATGCTTAACGGAATTTAAATATGGCGATGAGCAACATACACGCAAAAGTAGTGATCATGATACCGCGCGATGTAAGATCAAAATGTTTGCGGGCATAATAGCGCAACATAATCAGGTTTAACCCAATGGCTATCAGGTATGGGATAGCCGGCTTGTTCATGATAATGGCATCGTTCTTTAAAAATATAACAAAGATAAGCCAAAGCACCAGCGGCGGCAGGCAAGCAAGCACAATGCCCAATATGGTGTTGTTCCTGTTAAACATTAAACTTCCAGCTATTTAAAACAGGAATGGCGTGATGCGCCGTCATATCAAACTGCACCGGCACTACTGATGCATAGTTATGATCTAATGCCCAAACATCAGTATCCTCGCCGTTATCATTGTTCTGGAACACACCGGTTAGCCAGTAGTAAGGCCTCCCATGCGGATCTTTGCGCTCGTCAAATTCCTCGGCCCATTTGGCGTTGGCCTGGCGGCAAACTTTTATACCTTTTATATTATCGCCCTGCGGGAAATTCACATTCAACACCGTGCCTATTGGCAAACCATGCTCCAGCACCTGCGAGGCTATTTCTTTTACAAATTTGATGCACGGCTCAAAATCGGCCTGCATGGTGTAATCATCTAATGAAAAACCGATAGAAGGGATACTTTCGATAGCACCCTCAACCGCCGCAGACATGGTGCCCCGGTATAGCACATTGATAGAATTGTTAAGTCCGTGGTTGATGCCTGATACACACAGATCGGGCTTTTGGCCCTTAAATACCGAGTTAACGGCAAGCTTAACACAATCAACCGGGGTACCGCTGCAGCGGTAGGTTTCGATACCGTCATAAAGCTCTATCTTATCGAAACGCAACGGTTTACCAATGGTTATAGCATGCCCCATGCCTGATTGCGGGCTGTCGGGCGCTACCACCACTACACGGCCAAGATCTTTCATGGCATGCATCAGGGCTTTTATGCCCGGCGCGGTTATGCCATCATCGTTTACTACCAGTATGTTAGGTTGCTTGTTTTTCATCGCCACAAAAATAGCGATTATAAGGGCTTTGCACCGATGCTATTTTAAATAATACGGTTAACACCCGGGATGTGCACTACTAAACTCCCCAGCAAAAAACTAAGCACCACCCCAAAGGGCGCAACCACCAACACTTTAAAACCGGGATCTATCTTCCAATTGATCAACAGCATAGATAACGATATCAACACCAGCGGATGCAGGATATATACCGCAAAAGCCGAGCGCGAGAGGTTTGCCATAAATTTAGATTGAGTATTCCACCTGTACTTGCCAATGCATATGAGCGCAGTAATGATAGCCACGCCTGTGAATTGTTCCCAAAAGGCGTACATGGCAGCTTCATCGTGCAAGCCGCCGCTAAACCACTCTATCGGACTAACAAATATCACTTTCAGCGCATAAATAGCCGGAAAGATAATTACTATCATTACCACTGCCAGCCAGGCCATAAATACACCTTTTTTATAATCGGCTTGTGGCAACCAGTTGTTGTTAGCGGCTACAATACCGATGCCAAATAATGCAATATATTGCGGAAAATGGCCCAATTGAAAACCGAAGGGCTGCAGTGTCCATCCTACCGGGAAGATAATCCGAACAAGAAAAGTAACTAATGACAATCCCGCAGTAAAAAGCATTATTGCATTAACAGAGGGTATCCTTAAAGTTACAGGATTATCACCGGTAAGTTTTCGGACAATAACATAAAGGATATTAAAAGCCAGGAGCGCCCACACAAACCAAAGTACGCCGAATTGAATCCAGCCATCGTATCCGCTCAAAAACTGCCCAAAAGTAATGAGATGATTTCCCGCATACCTATACACCAGGAAATTCATAACGGGTGATAAAATAAATGAATAGAAAACAAGCGGAATACCGAAACGCAACAACCTATCGCCCAAGAAACGCATTGCCCCTTTTTTATGATACGAGGCCGGCACAAACAACGCCGACAGAAAAAAGAAGCATCCCATAAAAAACGACTGGTTTACAGCCACAAACAAAGTCATGGGTATTGCGGCCGCTGCATTGGCCGTTTTCTCCGAGTAATACCAGCCACCCGGTGCGCCATAGGTAACACAAGCATGGTGCATTACTACAAGGGCGGTAAGCACTACTTTGATATTATCTATATAGACTACTTTGGGTTTTGAGTGATGTTCAGTTGTTATTGTTTGTGGCATGTTTGGGCTTGAACAATAAATGTACAAAAAAGCCCCGTTTCAATTGCTTGGAACGGGGCATAATATCGGTTATGTCAATTACGATCCGCTGGATTGCGGAGAATCAATCTTAGATGCCTCACCCTGCCCTCTCCAAAGGAGAGGGTTCTGATAATCTTTTTTCAAATCCTCTCCTTCGGAGAGGATTTAGGTGAGGCCTTATGCTCAATGCCAAAAAGTTTACCTACAACGCTCCCGCCTTAATCTCATCCACAACAGCCGGATCAAGCAAGGTTGAGGTATCGCCCAGGTTAGATGTATCGCCTTCGGCTATCTTCCTGAGGATACGGCGCATGATCTTGCCCGAGCGTGTTTTTGGCAGGCCGCTTACAAATTGGATCTTGTCCGGCTTGGCAATAGGGCCGATGATGCGCGATACGGTCATGATGATATCCTTGCGGGTAATCTCTTCGTCGCCGTGCTTGCCGGGACTTACCACAAAGGCATACACCCCCTGGCCTTTAATATCGTGCGGATAACCTACTACTGCACTCTCTACCACAGTACTGTGCATGTTAATGGCATTCTCCACCTCGGCAGTACCAATGCGGTGGCCCGATACGTTCAGCACATCATCAACACGGCCGGTTATGCGGTAGTAACCATCCTCATCGCGCAGACAGCCGTCGCCGGTGAAGTAGAGGTTTTCGTAAGTTGCAAAATAGGTCTGGCGGCAACGCTCGTGGTCGCCGTAGGTGGTGCGCAGCATGCCCGGCCACGGGAACTTGATACAAAGGTTTCCGTTTACACCGTTGCCTTCAATCTCTTTACCGTTCTCGTCAACTAATATCGGCTGCACGCCTGGCAATGGCAAGGTTGCATATCCCGGTTTGGTTGGGGTAACACCTGCAATTGGCGAGATCATGAAACCACCCGTTTCAGTTTGCCACCAGGTATCCACAATTGGGCAATTGCCATGGCCTATCTTTTCATCGAACCAGTGCCATGCCTCTTCGTTTATAGGTTCACCTACTGACCCTAATTTGGTCAGCGAGCTTAGATCTTTACCAGCTATTACATCATCGCCAAAACTCATCAACGAGCGAATGGCTGTAGGGGCAGTATATAATATATTGACTTTGTATTTCTCTACAATATCCCAAAAACGGCCTGCATTTGGCCAAGTAGGGATGCCTTCAAACATCAGCGTGGTAGCACCCTGACTAAGCGGACCATATACAATATAAGAGTGACCGGTTATCCAGCCGATATCTGCCGTACAAAAATAAACCTCGCCCGGTTTGTACTGAAACGCATTACTGAAGGTATACCCCGTGTAAACCATGTAACCACCACAAGTGTGCACAACACCCTTAGGTTTACCCGTTGAACCTGAAGTATACAGAATGAACAGCATATCCTCGGCGTCCATCTCTTCAACAGGGCATTCGGGGTTACCTTGTGTTTCTACTTTTTTTACTTCATCTTCCCACCACACATCGCGGCCCTTTATCATCGATACCGGGGTATGGCTGCGGGTAAGTACAATTACACGTTTTATGGACGGGCACTGTACCAGCGCGTCATCAATAACTGATTTTAAAGGTACTTCTTTAGTACCACGGAAACTGCCATCAGCAGTGATAACGATGTTACACTCGGCATCTTTGATACGGTCAGCAATTGATTGTGCCGAGAAACCACCAAATACCACCGAATGGATGGCACCTATGCGAGCACAGGCCAAAACAGCAATAGCCAGTTCGGGCACCATGGGCATATAGATACATATGCGGTCGCCTTTTTTGGCGCCGTTGTTCTTTAGTACATTGGCAAACTGGCAAACCTTATCATGCAGTTGGCGGTAGGTTAACACACGGTGATCTTCGGTAGGATCATTAGGTTCCCAGATAATGGCAGGTACATCGCCGTTCTTCTCCAGGTGGCGGTCAAGGCAGTTTTCGGTAATGTTGAGTTTGGCCCCTTTAAACCATTCTACTCTTGGTTCTTTAAAGTTCCACTCCAATACCTTATCCCACTTTTTGCGCCACTGAAAGTTGCCGGCTATTTCTTCCCAAAACTGTTCAGGCTGCTCCACGCTTTTGCGCCAGGCCTCCTTGTATTCCTCAAATGATTTGACTTGCATAATACGGTTATAATGGTGGCGTAAATTAGTTATTTTTAGGAAAATAGCTAATTGATATCAAAATCTTTTTAAAAAAATTTAAAAAGATTATTTAATCCTGTAATTATATTTGCTAAAAGGTTTTACTGATGCTAATATGAGGATATTTCGCTCATAAACGCAAATAAAACCTTCATAAATAGAAGTACCTGCACAAGATTTTTGTTTTTGTGGGTTGCAATTTTTGATGGATAAACTTAAAGCAAACGTTTGCGCCATTTTTAGGAAATGGTATCTGGGTGCGTATCTTAACTTTGTTCAACACTGATATCATGTCTAGCAAGATAGCGATACTTTGCAATACGCTTATACATAATATCAGACCGATTGCATTGGGCATAACTTTTTTGAAAATATTTTCTTTCCGCTATTGCCATTTTCACTTAAAAGCCTGATATTTGCACACTCTTTTTAGAAGAAGGGTAAATAAAAAATATTTGTCATGTCAAGAATTTGTGATTTAACAGGAAAAGGTTACATGAATGGCCACAACGTTTCTAACTCAAACGTTAAAACCAAACGTAAATTCTATCCTAACTTAAAACTTAAAAAGTTTTAT
>JAESTD010000294.1 GCA_016763755.1 Mucilaginibacter sp. | reverse complement strand
TGCTGATCGCCGGTACCTTTGTTAGCTGCGAATTGCCTAATGCAATAACCCCCAGTGTATCTTTTGGGAACTCGGCAGGCTTTTTCTTTTTGATCTTTGCCTGTCTTATATCCTTATAAAACGGGCGGATCAGGAAAATTGCATATTTACTATCGGCAGTAAAACGTACCGTATCAGCACGCTGAAAAGTTGCTCTATTTTTACCGCTGGCGTTAACAATATTAAGGGATGCATCACCTTCCTGGGGCTTAATAACAAAACCCACCCACTTGCCATTATCGCTTATCTGTTGCCCGGCTATATTTTGCCAGCCATCAAATACGTTATGGTCTAAAGGTTTCTTTTGAGCAAGGGCAGATAAATGCAGTAAAAAAAGAATGGGAAGTAAGAGTTTCTTCATACGATAGCTATTGCTGCTTAAATATCTATAAATTAAATTTACACCCTTAATTGAAATGAAAAAGTTACACTCCGGGTATATTTAAACACGGATAAAACATTTACTTCGATTCTGGATTTTAATGTTTAAATAACCACGTATACATGCCCGAAAACACGGTGTTCCAACCTGTTTACCAAAAATATCTGGAAGGCGGGGGCGAGATGGGAGAGCTTATCCGCAAATTTGATTGGTCGACAACTGTTTTAGGCACACCTGATAAATGGCCGCAAAGTTTGTTGCTTACGCTAAGCACTATGCTTAGATCGCGTTTCCCGATGTTTTTATTCTGGGGGAAAGACTACATACAGTTTTACAACGATGCCTATCGCCCAAGCCTTGGCGCTACCGGCAAACACCCTTCAGCCTTAGGCGGGAGAGGTGAGGACAGCTGGCAGGAAATATGGCCTATAATGATTCCGCAATTGGAACGCTCTATGCGTGGAGAATCTACTTACAGCGAGAATGAATTGGTGCCCATGTTCAGGGATGGGAAGATAGATGATGTTTACTGGACTTACAGCTATTGCCCGGTTATTACTGAAGATGGCACACCCGGCGGCGCTTTGGTTATATGCCATGAAACCACTGCAAGCGTAAAAGCGCATAAAACTATCGATGATACCATAACCAAACTACAGTTTGCTATTGAAGCAGCAGAACTGGGTACCTGGGACCTTGACCCGAGCACTAATAAGTTTGTTGGCAATAAACGTATAGCCGAATGGTTCGGCGTGCCTCACACACCTGATATACCTTTAGGAAGTGCCATAGAAGCGATTGCAGTTGAAGACCGCGAGCGAGTAGCAAATTCTATTATGGATGCCACGAAACCCGGCGCCGATGGCAATTATGATATATCATATAGTATTATAAGCCAACAAACCGGCCAACGGCGTATCGTGCGCGCGAAAGGGAAAGTGATTTTTGATGCAGAAGGTATAGCAACCCGTTTTAGCGGTACGCTGCAGGATGTTACCGACGATGTAGAGATAGAAAAACGCAAGGACGAATTCATTAGCGTAGCCAGCCATGAGCTAAAAACACCTATAACGTCCCTCAATGCATCTTTGCAGATATTGCAGAAACTGGTAAAAACTGAGCCTGTATCAGAGAAATTTAAGATGTTTACTGCCAAGGCGGGTAACAACCTTAATAAGTTGGTGCATTTACTTGATGACCTGCTTAACGTGACAAAAATACAGCAGGGGCAACTGGCACTCAGCAAAAACAGGTTCAATCTGGTTGAGTTGGTTAAAGATAGCTGTGAACACATTAGCCAGGGTAACGACCACGAGATAACCGTTACCGGCGAAGATGAACTTTTTGTATATGCTGATTATCGCCGAATTGACCAAGTGCTGGTAAATTTTATCAGCAATGCTATCAAATATTCACCACAGTCAAGAAAGATAGACATTGTCTTAGAACGCAGCGGAGATGATGCTAAAGTAACGGTGAAAGATTATGGTATCGGCATTAACCCCGATAAACTCCCGCATTTATTTGATCGTTACTATCGTGTTGATGCATTGGGCCACCAGTTCTCTGGCCTTGGTTTAGGCTTATATATTAGTTCGGATATCATAAAAAGGCACGATGGCAATATTGGTGTAGATAGCCAATGGGGCGAGGGTAGCCAGTTTTGGTTTACCCTGCCTATAGATTAATACGATGTTGGAAAAGCGACAAATGGTGTTTGCTGTTTGTCGCCAAATACTGAGTTGAAGACTGATTTGATTTTAAAAACCAGCTTGCCAAAAAAACCTTCTGGTTGCGGTGCAGGATTGTGGTCCTGATCTGGATCTCTGCCCGGAAAATCACGGGTTGCCATTTCTTCCAAAACAAACCGCCTTACACCAGCATCACGGTTAATGATCTCGTCCATCTCTGCAAGATCTTTTAAAGTTGTGTTCCCATTTTTATGCTTGGTCCACAAAACTTCAAAACGTTCTTGCGACAAAGTGCGCCTTATGATGTAGCGGGGCTCTTTCATACTTTACTATTGTATTAACAAAACAGCAAAGTAAATGCCAAGGTTATAACAATTTAATATACAGTAATTTAACTGAATTTACTAAAGCAACTTCGGGCGAAATCGTTACACAAGTGTTCGGTTGCGAACAGGGTGTTCAGAAGCCGATCGGATATAATCGTCGAGGAAATTATAGTTAATGTATTCCTCTTAAAATCCTGTTCCAGCGGATATGATTTAAGCCACTGCCTGCACTGTCTATACTCATCCAGGTAACTACGGCTTTACCCACTATATGATCCTCAGGCACAAAACCCCAATACCTTGAATCTTCTGAATTGTGGCGGTTATCACCCATCATCCAGTAATAATTCATTTTAAAAGTATAACTGTCGGTTTGTTTGCCATTAACAAAATATGCATCTCCTTTACGCTCAACTTTGTTGTGCTCGTAAACTCGGATCGCGCGGCCGTAGAGGGCTAAAGTAGAGTCGGTTAGTTTAATGTTTGTACCGCGGGCAGGTATCATCAAGGGGCCGAAATTATCTTCGCTCCATTTAAATTTCTCGTTATGCGGAAATATCTGAGCATTATACTCGCCGGCAGGGTCTATTACCTCTCTAATTGATTTGATGTTTGAAAAACTCTTAAACTCCGCCAGGCTTGCCGGTGGAATGATCATTTCATATAAACTGGGGCTGTATTGCAGGCGCACATTTATTTTCAGGTTACTGATCATGTCCGGGTTGAGGTCGGTGCCGTCGGTAGTTACCATGTAAGAGGTCTGGCCTTCCGGTGCTAATGCTTCATATTTACCGTTTGCATAAACTTTGCCGTTTTTTATCTCTATCACATCGCCGGCAACACCAACGCAACGCTTAATAAAGTGGGTGCGCATATCAACAGGGCGGTTTATAGTCTCTGCAGGGTAATTAAATACTACAGGATCTCCCTTTTTTACTTCGCCAAAACCAGGCAGGCGATGATAACCCAATTGCCAGCCGTCCCAATAGGTTTTAACCTTACCATCGAAAATAGTTGATTCTAAAAAAGGAATTGATATAGGGGTTATACGCACGCGGGCGCCATAAGCCATTTTACTCACAAACAAATAATCACCGGTAAGCAAACTCCCTTCCATTGATGCTGAAGGAATTGCATAGGCAGAAAACAGCAGGCCGCGGATAATAGTAGAAGCTACAACTGCAAAAACAATTGCATCAACCCACTCACGCAATACGCTTTTGCGAGGTTTATTTGCTGATTTCTTTCGTGAGAAAAATTTCCAGTTCATAATTATTGCGGTCTAAATTTAGTTATGCTCAGTTTTTAGAGGTCAGTAAAGCTATTTTGTTACAAAGTGTGAAGATAATTTTTTATAAATTAATGGCAGAAAACATTTACTAATTGTAATGCTACGACGCAATTTTATAAAGCTCTCATCCACCGTATTGGCAGCAAGTTTATGCAGCCGGGTTACATTTGCAAACGCAGCGGGCGACCAGATGATAAATGATCCTGATGAAATTTGGGCTATCGCTGATGGTGATTGGATAAAACTAACCGGCAAGGGTAGCATGTTTTCTGATAAAGGAATTGTTGTTGAGATCAAACTAACCGGCAACGCGCGCGGCGTTTACATCCAATCACCAATTGCCGAATTGCGGGGTATCCGCATGGTGTGGAAATATCAAACACAAAAGTACAGTAAGGTTTTAGGAGACCATTGGGAGCGATCATACGGCGACCTTGGCTGGAAGACACCCGATGCGAATGCCAAAAATCCATGGTACGCGATGCTTTACGATGGCAAGCAAACTGTAGGTTTCGGTGTAAAAACCGGATGCAGCGCCATTTGCTGGTGGGGTGTTAAACAGGATGCTATTGAACTGACACTTGATACCCACTCTGGTGGCGAGGGAGTTAAACTGGGTAACCGTACGCTGCATGCTGCGGATATTATCACAACCATAAGCCGTACCGGCGAAAATCCTTTTACCACAACTACCCGTTTTTGCAAGTTGATGTGCGAGCAGCCGCGTTTGCCGAAGCAACCTATTTACGGCATTAATGATTGGTATTTTGCTTACGGCAATAACTCGCAAAAGTTTATTAATGAGTTTACCAAGGCCATGGCCGAGTTTGCAGTTACCGATAACAAGCCCTGGTCGGTAATAGATGATGGATGGGAGCAGGTGGATGATTTCTCTAAACATAATGAGAAGTTTGAGGACATGACCAAAATGGCCAACCAGATAAAAGGCCTCGGTATGCGACCGGGTTTATGGACAAGGCCACTTATAGCTCGTTTAGATACTGAAAAGAACCGCTTAGCACCGGCTATAAGAGGCAGGGATGATGCTAAAACACCAATACTTGATCCGTCTATCCCTGAAACCATTGAGCAGATAAAACATAACATAGCACTTTACCGCCAGTGGGGTTACGAGATGGTGAAACATGACTTTAGTTCGTACGACATCTTTGGCAGATGGGGTATGCAAATGACCACCGACTTTACCCAGCCCGGCTGGCACTTCGCAAACCAAACCAAAACCAACGCCGAGATCATCCTGAATATGTATAAAGCCATCCGCGAAGCTGCAGGCGACATGTACCTGATAGGGTGTAATACGCTGAGCCACCTATCGGCGGGGTTGTTTGAACTAAACCGCATTGGTGACGACACCAGCGGAAAGGAGTGGGAGCGTACCCGCAAAATGGGTGTAAATACTATGGGTTTCCGTCTTACCCAAAACAACACGTTTTACGCCGCCGACGGCGATTGTGTAGGCGTTACCAAAGATGTTGACTGGAACAAAACTAAACAATGGTTGCAATTGGTGGCACAAAGTGGTTCGCCCTTATTTGTGTCGGCAGATCCGTCGTTTTTGGGTGCCGAACAAAAAACTGCCATTAAACAAGCCTTTGCCGAAGCAGCTAAACCACAGCCAACCGGCGAACCTTTAGACTGGCTGGAAACAAACCAACCCGCCAAATGGAAATTGAACGGGCAAGTCGTAACGTTTGATTGGTCGTAATTGTTACGCCAACAGCACCAGCATAACAGCGCTCATTGCTATCATCAATCCGTCTTCAATAATGGTTATGGTGCTCATAGGCAGGTTAAACACCGAACCTAAACAGGCGCACTTTATGGCGCGTTTATTAAATACGCTTTGCAACACACCGATAATGCTTATAACCATCACCACCAAAGTAATCAGATTGGTAACAAACGGCGCGAAGTTAATAGCGTAGGCTATGCCGAGGCCCAACTCCACAAATACATAAATATAACCCCATGCGCGAAGCTTTTTGGCCACGATATCATACATGGCGTAGCTATCTGCAAAAGAAGAAATATCGAGCATTTTAAAGAAGGAGAAGATCAGGAAAAAACCGCCCATAAAAATGCGCATACCTGTCATCCAGTTGCCGCCATTGGTAGCTGTGATAAGGATGGACAAGCCTGTTATGTAAGCGAAAATGAGCAGTACAGGCTTGTACGTCTGTACAAAGGACTTCTTTTCTTCTTCGTTAGTAAATGAAGATGCTGCAGATGTATGATGTTTTGTTTCTGCTTCGGTTAATGCGTATTTTGGATAATCCGCAAGAGCCGATTTTAGATCAGCCGTGTTTATGTGATGATCCATCGTAACATCACCGGTGCCTTTCTCCAAATTGATATTAACGTCGGTAACGCCCGGTACTTGTGAAAGTAAATGCTGTACTTTAAACTGGCACCCGGCACAGGTCATGCCGGTGATATGATAGGTATGTGTCATTTTGTTTGAAATTTGATAATACAAAAATATGGCTGTACGGGCCGCCAACCTTTATACAATTCCCGGAAAGGTTTACAACATTTACAGGTCTTCGATATTGCGGCGTTTGTTTTCTTTAACCGTACGGTAGAACGATGGAGTGAGACCTGTTTGTTTCTTAAATTGTGAGGATAAGTGCGCCACACTACTGTAACCCAACTCATTTGCTATCTGTGAGAGGGTTAGTTCATCATACATGATCAGTTCTTTCACCTTCTCAATTTTTTGGGCGATAAAGTATTCTTCTATCGTACCGCCCTCAACTTCTGAGAAAAGGCTGCTCAGATACCCATAATCAAGGTTAAGCTTCGTTGAAAGATAATCGGACAGGTTTACGTCTAATAACCCGTTGCTATGATGGATCAACGATACAATAGTATTTTTGATCTGCTCTATGATACGGCTTTTGCGGTCGTCAATAAGTTCAAAGCCGAGATGTTTCAGGCAATTATCGAGAGATTGTAATATGTCAGATGAAGGGGTGCCTTCAATGTCAACCTCGCCTAAATCTACAGATAATGGTATTAATCCGGCTTTTTCCAGTTCAGTTTTAACCACCATTTTGCAGCGGCTGCACACCATATTTTTAATAAAGAGTTTCATTGGCAGCTGCTAAATTAATATTTAGGGAATGTTTACTGCGATGAGTTGATTAAATTTACTTACCAATTATCAAATCATCATGCCACAACAAGCTGCCTTTACACCACAGGAACTGGAAACCTATCATCGCGACGGCTACCTCATCGTTCGCAATTTTTGTTTACCCCCAGAAGTTGATAAGCTTTATTCGACCGCGCTGAGCGATAACGCCATGAGCAAAAATGCGCTTGACCTTAACGACCAAAGCGGAAAGAAAACGCGTTTATCATTATGGTTTACGCCCGGTAACGATGTGTTTGGCTACTTAACCCGCAGCAAAAAGATGGTAAACCGTGTAGCCGCTTTATTGGATGGGGATGCACCCGTATGCCATTTCCATTCCAAACTAATGCAAAAAGAGCCACGCGTAGGGGGTGCATGGGAGTGGCACCAGGATTATGGTTATTGGTACAAAAATCAGTTCATGTTCCCCGATCAGTTGATGAGCGTAATGGTAGCGCTTACTGCAGCTAACAAGGAAAACGGTTGCCTGCAGGTGATAAAAGGTTCGCACAAACTGGGCCGCGTCAATCACGGTTTTGCCGGTGAACAGGTAGGGGCAGATATGACGATGGTGAACAATGCCCTGGAAACTATGCCACTTATTTATGCAGAGCTGCAACCCGGTGACGCGCTATTCTTCCACAGCAATTTGTTGCACCGCTCAGAAGCAAACCTATCCGATGCGCCCCGCTGGAGTATCATTTCCTGTTACTCGCTGCAAAGTAATTTAGCGTACAACGAGAAATCAACGTCATGGAGAACACCGATAGAAATAGTGCCCGATGAGGCCATCCTGAACTGGAAAGCAAGTTCATTATCTGATAATGATTTTCTGGCCAAAGAGAACGACCCGGCATTAAAAGAAACCGGGTGGGAGAAATAGATCCTCACCACCCGGCTATTTTATTTTTTTGAAGCTTTGGCCACCTTGTTAAAGGCAAGCGAAACAGCTATCCAATGATCAAAGTCGGCCTGGCGATGCCATGCGGGTTCTTCTACATAGATATAGCCTTTCATGATCCGGCCGCCGTGGTTCATTTGGCTTACGCCATTTTGTTCTACGGCAGTCTCGGCTTCATTAAGGCCAACGCGGCACATCATGTGGGTATCTTTTACGCAAATGCACATCTTGTCATCAACCATGAAGCAGATGCCGCCAAACATGGCTTTCTCTTCTACTACGGGCAAGTCCATCAGGGCCTCGCGTACTTTGTTTACCAGCGCTTCATCAAAAGCCATTTGTTTAATCGATAGTTATTTCATCCGCAAAAATATACGATAAACTGCCTTTGCTTTCGTGCCACTCAGGCAGAGGGCCATATTGTTTGGCTACCACTTTTATATAACGCGCGCTTTCGCCGATAGGAGCGGTGTATTCCTGCGTTTGTGGTTCAAGGCTATCGGGCGCTACTTTGGTGTTTACCGTTGCAGCCAATTTGTAGTTTTTGCCATCATCAGACAGCCAGTACTCAACCGTTTTGGGGAATACGATCCATGAGCGTGTGTCCTGCAGTGCGCCGAAGCTTAACTGTTCTACAGGTTTCATTTTTTCCAGATCCAACACCACCTCAACATCTTTGCCAGTATAGCCCTGCCAGTTTCCTATGCGCCAGTTAGGCGTACCGTGAATGCCATTAATAAGTGTTTCATCGCCCTGCGCGCTGTAGTTCGGCTGGTATTTATTGATGATACTGATCTTGATATCGCTTCGGATCTTTTTAAATATCGCCTCATCAACAAAGCTGCTATTGCCGTCTTTTATGGCGATTGCTTTTACTGTAGTGGTTTCTGCAACGGGGAATGGCTTGGTATACGGAGTGGATTGTGCGGTAGGGCTACTGCCATCAATGGTATAATAAATTTTAGCATCAGCGTCGGCGCAACCAATTTCAACAGCTATAGGCTGCTTAAAAGTTTTGCTGCCTGTGATGTATGGATTGGGAATGATCAACTCGTCGGTAATTTTTGATGTCGGTTTTTCCAATTCCTGCATAAACAGCTTGTTGGCCAGCGTGCCGCTGAACACCTCGAACTCGCCGCCTTTAGCCAAATCCTCATAGTTCAGATACAATTTAGCGTAAGGTTTCTTATCCAGGTTCATGCCCTGTATATAAAAGTTGTTGCGGTTCACCGTTGCGCCGGGGTTGCTAATAGTGAAGGTTTTACCATTCTCCAGGTTCAGCGTAATTTTCTCAAACTGCGGCAGGGTGATCTGAAATTGATTTTGTCCCGGCATTACGTTATACAAACCCAAAGAGCTTATTACATACCAGGCCGACATTTGCCCGCAATCTTCATTCCCTGATAAACCATCAGGCTGTGCGCTGTACTGCTCGCGCAGCAGCTTGTTTACATAGTATTGGGTTTTGTATGATGCATTGGTAAAGTTGTATAGGTACGCAATGTGGTGGCTTGGCTCGTTACCATGCGCGTACTGGCCAACCAAACCGGTAACATCATCCTGTTGGCGACCGCTTAGTTTTGATGTAGTAGTAAACAACTCATCCAATTTCTTTTCCAATTTGTCTGCACCGCCGAGGCTTTTGGCCAGCCCCTCAACATCCTGCGGAACCAGGAAACTATACTGCCATGCATTACCCTCAGTGTAATTATTATTGATCTCAGTTGGTTCAAACGGAACATACCAACCGCCGTTTTCGCGGGCCTGCATAAAACCGTTCTGGTTGTTGTGCAGGTTTTTCCAGTATTGGGCGCGTTTAATGTAGGTTTTGTAATCCTCGGGCTTGTTTAGCATTTTGGCCATTTGGGCAATACACCAATCGTCGATAGCGTAATCCAAGGTTTTGGCAGCCGATTCATGTTCCACATCAGATTGAACCGCACCGGTTTGAGCGTAGTTATCTAAACCGAATTGTTTACGGTTTACCGATGCTTTCATGGCCGTAAACGCTTCTTCGGCGTTAAAATCGCGGATTCCCTTTGCATATGCATCAACGATAACCGGGATGCTATGGTTACCCACCATACAAAAAGTTTCGGTAGTAGCCAAAGGCCATATAGGTAGCACGCCATCCTGCTCGTACATCGCCAGGAACGATTTAATAAAGTCGAGTGTACGTTTTCGGTCGATGATATTCAGCAGCGGGTTCTCGGCGCGATAAGTATCCCAAAGCGAGAAAGCCGTATAATAATTAAAGCCTTCGGCTTTGTGGATCTTATTGTCCATGCCGCGGTATTGCCCGTCTACATCGTTATAAAGGCTTGGTGCCGAAAAGCAATGGTATAGCGCCGAGTAAAACATTATCTTTTTTAGCTTACCATAATCGGGCGGAGTTGGCTGCTTCTTGTTGCTTTTTGCAGATGGCTGGTTGTAGCCGTAGGGACTGTAAGTAGGGGCCATCTGGTTTTGCGATGCCGTAGACGGTGCGCCGCCTTCAACCTGTATCTTATTCAGCTCATCACTCCAAGCCAGCTTAGCAGCTTTGGCAACCTTCTTAAAGTCAAAATCACTCACCTCGGCATCAAGGTTCTTTAAGGCACCTTCAGTACTTACCGATGAGATACCCACTTTTGAAATTACATCGCCGGGGTTATCAAATTGAATGTACATTTTCACATTCTTGCCCTCAACCTTATTCTTACCGCTTTGCAGTTCATCATTCAGGGCGATGCCGTAACTTTTAAAGGGCTTTGAGAATTTGGCGTAGAAATATACATGCTGGTCTGTAGCCCATGATTTTGATCTGCGGAAACCACGGATCTCATGATCATTAACCACTTCAATCCACGAATCAAGCACTTCGTCACGGTGCTGCAGGTCGATGATGATATTGCCTTCTTTGGCGCCATTGTATTCGTACTTATGTACGCCAACACGCGCTGTAGAGGTTAACTCTACACCGATATTATATTTATCAAGAAGGGTATGATAATATCCGGGTGTCGCGCTCTCATTCTTCTTTTTAAAACCCGAGCGGTAATCCGTGTTCTTGAATTTTGGCTCGCCTGTGGTTGGCATAAATAGCACGTCGCAAAGATCAGGGATGCCGGTACCGCTCAAATGCGTGTGTGAGAAACCGTAAACAACAGTATCGGTATAATGATAACCCGAGCAGCCATCCCAGCCCTCTAAACGGGTATCGGGGCTTAGTTGTACCATCCCGAAGGGCATAACAGCGCCGGGGTAGGTGTGACCGTGGCCACCGGTACCTATAAAAGGATCGACAAATTTTGTAAGATCAGATTTTTTCTTTTGGGCAAACGATACAGATACCACAAAGAGACCCGATAGTATCAGCGCCCCACGAGAAACAAGTTTCATTTAAACGGAATTTTGAACCCGCAAAATAATAAGTTTCAACGGCTAAAGCATGGTGTTAAGCTAAAATGTTACGGAAGACCTATCAGCCTAAAGCAGCTCAAACTTATCAGCATCCTTCAAAAAAGGCAGCGCACGCCGGGCCTTAGCAACTTCGTCGCCAATAATAGAGAAGGTGTAAACATCCTCTTCATCGCGTTTGTAGTAAACCACGTTACCGTTGGGGTCGATACAGGTTGAATCACCCGAGTGATAAACCTCGTTGCCATCGTGGCCAACACGGTTCACGCCTATAACATAGCTTTGATTTTCTACAGCCCGTGCGGGTATCAAAGTACGCCAGTGCAGGGCGCGTTTCTCCGGCCAGTTGGCCACTACAATAAGCAGGTCATACTCGTTATCGGGAACATTTCGCAGAAATACCGGGAAACGAAGATCATAGCAAATAACCGGACAAATACGCCAGCCATTAAGTTCAACAATAAGTCTGTTGTGGCCGGCCGCATAAGTGTTATGTTCTTTGCCTAATGCAAAAAGATGGCGTTTATCGTAATGTTCATAGCTGCCATCGGGGCGCATCCAGATGAGGCGATTGTAATATTTGCCATCAACATTTACAATAAGTGTGCCCGTAACTACAGCTTCAAATTTTTCGGCCGTCTTTTTCATCCACTGCATGGTTTTGCCATCCATGGGTTCGGCCAGTTCTGCAGCATTCATAGTGAAGCCTGTATTAAACATCTCCGGCAGGATGATGAGATTTGTTTTTTCCCGAATATTGGATAACCGGAGAGATATGTTCTGAAGGTTTTTATCTATGTTTTCCCAAAACAGATATCCCTGGTAAACGGTAATTTTTAAGTTATCCATAAAGTAGAATTTGTAGGTTACGGCAATAAATTTATGTGTAAAATTTCACATTTAGTTAAATCTTCAATAGTCTTTCAACGGCTTTATCTAACGTTTCTTGTTTTTTAGCAAAACAGAACCGAAGCACATGCCTATCAATACCTTTGCGATAAAAAACCGAGACCGGAATGGATGCCACGCCAATTTCTTTGGTTAAGCGAATAGCAAAGTCTGCATCTTTTTCATCAGTAATGTTATCGTAAGTAACTGATTGAAAGTAAGTACCGGCAGAAGGTAATAATTTAAACCGCGTCTGCTCTAATCCTTGCCTGAAATGATCCCGCTTCTGCTGAAAAAAATCGGGTAGACTTAAATAATGGTCTTCATTTTTTAGATATTCGGCAATGGCATGCTGCATAGGCGTGTTTACACTGAATACCAAAAACTGATGAATCTTTCGGAACTCCTGCATTAAATACGCAGGCGCAACACAGTATCCCATTTTCCATCCAGTGGCATGAAATGTTTTACCGAATGAGGAAACGATCAGGCTACGGCGTTGCAGCTCGGGGTAGCGGGCCATACTATGATGTTCTTGCCCGTCAAATACCAGATGCTCATACACCTCATCGCTCAGTATCAATATATCCTGGTTTTTAACCAACGCAATTAATTCATCTATATCTGCTTTACTTAATATGGTACCGGTAGGGTTATGCGGCGAGTTAAGAATGATCATCCGGGTTTTATTGCTGATCAGTCTTTTCACCATATCCCAGGGAATGCGATAGTCAGGCGGTTCGAGCTCTAAAGATTTTACCACACCGCCCATTAATTTAATAGCAGGGGCGTAGCAGTCATAAGCGGGCTCAAACATGATCACCTCATCGTTTGGATGAATGACTGCACTAATCGCCGTAAAAATTGCCTGGGTTGCACCGGCTGTAACGGTAATTTCTGTATCAGGATCATAAGTAGCACCGTAAAGCTTTTGTGTTTTGATAGCGATCTGTTCGCGCAAACTCATTAAACCCGCCATCGGTGCGTACTGGTTATGCCCATCTTGCATGGCTTTAGTTACCAACGCCATCAAATCAGGAGAGCAGGAATAATCCGGAAAACCCTGGGACAGATTGATAGCCCCATGCTCTGCAGCAAGGGCCGACATGGTGGTAAAAATGGTTGTGCCCGTTTGGGCAGTTTAGAGATCACAGGTATCATACGCGGCTAAAATAGTGCAATTTGCCGTTGGCGGTGCGCTTTTTTGAAATTTATAACGCCTGCGGGTGATAAAATGTGATAGATGTGATAACATTTTTTAACATAAGATATGTTAAATCATTTCTATGCCACCCGATTATTACACTGGTAAAATTCTGTGTTGCAGCTAACTACAATTGTATCATTTATGATAGAAACTTCATAATTGTTAAATAGTGTAAAATACCCGAATCGCAAAATCGTTTCGGTTTAGATTAGCCCCAGAAATAACCGCAAAATGAACTTTAAACCCACTTTACCTATCGCCGTTTTATTATCTTTTTCTATACTTAGTTGTAAAAAAAGTAGCTCTTCTGACACCGATACAACTACCAGCCCGGTATTACAAGCTTCTATTGGTGGTAATACCTGGACGCCTGATACTGTTTCAGCATCTATTACTTACAATGCCAGTCTCAAAACCAAGACCTTTTACTTTAAAGGCACTAAAGATCAGAAACAGATAGAAGCAAGTGTGCAAGATTATAATCCGGTAGATAATCAGAATTTTAGCGGCGGAAGTTATGTAGCTGATAATGCAGGTAAAAATACTTTTATCTACTCAACACAGATAAAAAACAGCGATGGAGCTTATGTATTTGAGCCATTTGGCACCGTACAAACCGGGAATGGCAATGTTACAATAACAGCAATTGACTCTGCCGCCAAAACCATATCGGGCTCGTTCTATTTCAGTGCAACCAAGCCTAATTATGATGCCAACGGAAATCTGATATCTGTTGATGTAGCAGGTATCAGTGGGGGCACATTCACAAAATTACCTTTTCAGCAAGTTCGCCAATAACCCAATTTTCGTATTAAGGTGTTAAGACACGTTATCTAACCAACTGTTTACCAATATTATAAAT
>JAESTD010000293.1 GCA_016763755.1 Mucilaginibacter sp. | reverse complement strand
GCTTGGCGCGTATAAGAAATATTTGCCTTTGTAGCTGTACACCGGTAGCCATTGGTTAGGCAATCCCGCCAAATCATATTTCTTTAATGGCTTGGGGTTCCGCACTTTTAAAATACGGTAAGCCTGTTTGTAATTGATGCTATCGTAATGATCAAACTTAAAATTTAACAGGTCTCTAAATATCGGGGCGGCGTGGTTCTTCTCTACATAAACTATGTGATAGTAATCTTTCGTAGTTTCCTTTTGCAAAAAAGTAGTATCGGCAGATGTTGATGCAGATTTTGTGTTTGCAGTATCAGTTTTAGCGGTATCGTTGGGCTTTTTATCGCCGTTGCCGCTGCAGGCAGCCAACAAAAGAGGTAACAGGTAGAGTAGCTTTTTCATTAATTTAAATGTAGCTTATTTATATACAAGCGTAATAATTACTTCAATATTATTCATTAATTTTCTACTCGTATAAGTACGTTCTTCTTCACTTATAAAAAAATTAAAAAAAAATACCCAACGAGGCAACCTTTACGTAAAATCATGCGTGATGCATGCAGATAAGGTAATAATTCGGGTAGTAAACAGATAACCCAAAGCATGGGCGAAGCAGAATTACAACAACTGGTAAGCGGCTGTTTAAAGGATGACAGGTTGAGTCAAAAGCTGTTGTATAAGGCTTTTTATGGCTTTGCTATGGGCATTTGTTTACGATATGCCAACAACAGGTATGAGGCTTCGGAAGTGCTGAACCAGGGCTTTTTTAAGGTTTTTAAAAACCTGGAGAAGTACGACAGCGCAAAACCGTTTAAAGCCTGGCTGGGCCGAATAATGGTAAATGCATCTATCGATTATTATCGCTCAAACCTTAAAGTTGCCTATACCGAAGAACTGGATAAGGCCGAGCATATCAACGATAACGATTACGCCGACAAGAATTTAAGTTATAACGAGTTGCTTGACATGATAAGCAAGCTTCCACGCGCATATCGTACCATATTTAACTTATTTGCCATTGAAGGATATACCCACGAAGAAATTGGCGAAATGCTGAATATCAGTACAGGCACATCGAAGTCAAACCTGCACAAAGCACGTGAAAAGCTAAAGGTAATGATCGCAGAAAGCGAGCGCATGCCGGGATACACAGCAAAACAATCAGGAGATAATATAATACCCATTAACCAAAATAATACCCCCAACCTGTCCATATCTTTTATTAACAGAACTAATAAAAAATGAAAGAGGAAAAAGAAGATAGTATTGATAAATTGTTTAGCCGCGGCCTCAGCGACCCTGGCGACAATGCATCATACCGTGAGGAGGATTGGGACGCTCTTGAGGCCATGCTTGATGGGAAAAAGCCCAAAACAGCAGGCATTTCCAGAAATATTATTTACCTGATTACTACTATTGCTGCCATGCTATTACTGGTTATTGGCTGGGCATTTTTTAGACCAGATAACAGCAGCAATACCAACCAGCAGGCAGGCAATAAAAAGCCACATGTAAAACAAGACTCCGGTAAATACGGTTCGCCCGTGCAGCAACAGGAAGTTCTCGCAAGTAGTACACTTTCGGCCGGTAAAAGCAATACAGATAGTGCAGATGGAAAGGGCCGTAAACGTAAATCGTTCTTCACCTTATCTGCTGTACCGGGCAACCGTATCCCTACCGGTAAAACAACAAGTATAGTTGTACCGCATTACACGGAAGCTACCGCTAAACAAGATACCACGCCACCTGACCCTCGCCTAAACAACATAGCGGCGAACGGTAATAAGGCAAATGAGCCTATAGCTAACAATTTAAATGTTAAACACGACACCACCCCGCCGGATCCGGCCATCAATATGGCGGCTATTAAACACGCCGATAGCGTAATCAACGGCAGCAAAAAAACGGAATTGGTTTCTGTTGTAGATGATATTAAAAAACCACGTAAAACTGTAGGCACGGCAGTGAGTTACCAACCTACCTTTGCCATGAGTATCATCGCATCACCTGATGTGAATGGTGTTAATGGCTTCAACAATACCCGTGTAGGTACCAATGCCGGCTTGATGCTTACCATGGGTGTATCGAAATGGACCATAAGCACGGGTGCAGTTTATGCTGATAAACCTTATGCAGCACCGTTCTCGGCTTACTCAACCGCGTACAAATTTGCTACTAACCCTACCGAGGTTTATGCAAGCTGTACCGTACTGGATATTCCGCTGAACGTTGGTTACCAGGTGTATAACAAAAACCGAAACAAATTTAGCCTGGGTACCGGTCTGTCGTCATATTTTATGCTGAGAGAAAATTACACCTATGATTATCCGGCAACAGGTACACCGGGCCCTGCAACATACAACATACGCAATAAAAATCAACACATATTTGGTGTGCTTAACCTTAACGCCACTTATCAGAGAGAAATAAATTCGAGGTTTGGATTAGCTATACAGCCATACATGAAATTACCGCTTACGGGCATTGGTTATGGCAAGGTTAACCTCCGCTCGGCGGGGGTTGCTGTAGGCGCAACATGGAACATCATATCGGGTAAAAAACCTAAGTAAAAACATGAAACATATCGGGTTAATATTACTCGTCTGGTTTGGGATAAATCAGGCGGGGCAGGACATCTATGTCTGTAAAAATGCAGTTGTAAACATCTATTCAAAGGCTCCTTTAGAGGATATCGAAGCCAAGTCTGACAAGGGTACATCCGTGCTTAACACAGGCACGGGCGAGATTGCGTTTGCGGTACCTATCCGCTCATTTGTTTTCCAGAAATCAATGATGCAGGAGCATTTTAATGAGAACTACATGGAAAGCGATAAGTATCCGCAGGCTTCATTTAAAGGGAAAATAAACGAGAAAGTCGACCTCAGTAAAAACGGCACCTATCCTGTAACTGCCACCGGCGTGTTCGAAGCGCATGGCGTAAAACAGAACCGTACCATCCCCGGCAAACTTACCGTGAACGGTGGCAATGTATCGTTAGCCACCGAATTTATGGTAGCCTGCAAAGATCACAATATTGATATCCCTACGCTGGTATTCAAAAAAATTGCCGAAACCATAAAGGTGAACGTAACGGCAACCTATACACCTAATAAATAACACAAACGCTCACAACACTATGAAAAGATCCCTCTTATTTGCAGCGCTGCTATGCTTGGCCATAACAGTGACCGCCCAAACAAAAAAGGACACTGCCAAGACCAGCAGCACCGATTCGTTGATGAACAGCCTAAGCAAGCCAGACAAAGGCGAACCGGTTATAGCTACTTTTAAAGCAACGCGCCTCATCTTTACCCAAACAACCGAAACTGTTAAAAAGAAAGAACTCAACTTTTTAGTAATACACCGCTTTGGCGACCTTGCCGGTGCGCAAGGTGGCGGCAAAACCTTTTTCGGGTTAGATAACTCATCAGATATCTATATAGGTTTTGAGTACGGTATCAGCGATAACTTTAACATTGGCCTTGGCCGCAGTAAATACGAGCAATTGATAGATATGCATTTGAAGTATTATCTGCTGCACCAAACTACTGATAACAGCGTACCTGTTGCAGTAAGCTTATTTGTTAAAGGCGGGTTTAAACCTTACCATGTTGAGACCAATATCTACGATAATTTTGCCAATCGTTTTGCCTATTTCACGCAGGCAATTATAGCACGCAAATTTTCAAGAGCCTTATCTTTACAAGTAGCCCCATCTTACGTTATCGATAATATCCCTTTCCCCTTAGCGCCTACCAACGAGAATAATTTCTTTGCCAACTCGGCAGCAGGTCGGCTTAAATTCTCTAAACGAATGGGTATTGTGCTGGATTACTTCCACCCTTTCTCTAACTACAGGAATAACAGCATCGACCCTAAATTTTATGATGGGCTTGGTGTGGGTTTGGAAATTGAGACCGGCGGCCACGTATTCACTATCAACCTGAGTAACGCTCAAGCCATATCAGAGATCAATTACATGAGCAATACTACTTCTAACTGGGGCAAAGGCCAGTTCAGGTTGGGCTTTACTATCTCAAGGATCTTCGATTTCAACAAAAAGAATAAATCATCTTACTAAAACAAACTACCATGGACAGACACGAATTTTTAGCGAAACTGGGTATCAGCATGGCGGCAGCATGTATAGGCTGCGGTATAGTGAGCTGCACAAAAAACAACCCAAGCATTGTTGATGACAATGGTGGCGACAGCAATAACCCGCCATCCGGATCGGGCAACGTTATGTCCGTTAATTTAGCAAACGATTTACAGTCCGTAGGCAGCTCAAAAGTGGCAAGCGGCGTGATATTAGTAAGGCTTGCTGCGGATAATGTCCCTTCATCATTCACGGCGGTACAGGTTGCCTGCACCCACCAGGGTACGGCTATCAACTACAACACTAATCAGGGTAAATTTATTTGTCCTAACCACGGCAGTGAGTTTAGCACAAGCGGCGCGGTGGTAGTTGGCCCGGCAACCCAACCCCTAAAAAAATATACGGTAACTATTGATGGCGATAACCTTACGGTAACGGCCTGATAAAAGCCCCTGCTTAAAAAAAGCAGGGACTTTAAAACTTTACTATGCAGTTGGGCATAATCGTGGGAAATATTGAGGGATTGACCCCGCGATGCCCGGCGCATGGTATTCTATTTATTTCTTCCACTCATTATTATTCAGGCGCCAAATGTTTAGCGGGTTGTTATCCTTCAACTCATCGGGCAACAGATCGGGGTGCCAGTTTTGCCAGCAAACCGGGCGTACAAAACGCTTTATTGAGCTCGTACCCACTGATGTAAACCTGCCATCGGTAGTTGCGGGGAAAGGCCCTCCGTGGTTAATGGCATTGTTTACCTCAACCCCGGTTGGTGGGCCATTTAATATCACACGACCGGCCAGTTTGGCCAGGCTGTCTGTTATTGAGCGATAATTCACCAACTCATCTTTCTCGGCCATTACCGTTGCCGTTAGTTGCCCGTGCAGGCTATCTACCACCTGTTGTAATTGTTTCAGATCGTCCGCAACGATTAGCAAAGAATATGGGCCAAATACTTCTTCTTTAAATTTTTCATCCTCCAAAAAATCTGCAGCTTTTATCTCTGCAACTACGGCCAGAACCTGGTTGGCATTTTCGTCGTTCAACTTCTCAGAGTGACCTATTACGGATATTACTTTGTCGGACAGCATCTGCTCAGACAGTTTCCCGAAGTTGGCACAGATCCCCGGTGTTAACATGGTTGCCGAGTTTACTTCTTCAATGCCTTGTTTTAGTGCAGCTTTAAATTCTTCAAGTCCGGGGCCGTTGATAGCTAACAGCAAACCCGGGTTGGTACAAAACTGTCCGGCACTCATGGTGATCGAATCTGTGTAGGTTTTGGCCAGTTCCTGCGGGCGGCTTTGCAGTGCACCCGGCAGTAACACTACAGGGTTAATGCTGCCCATCTCGGCAAAAACAGGGATAGGCTCATCGCGCTCCTGCGCCATTTTTACCAGCGCCATTCCGCCTTTAAGCGAGCCGGTAAACGTTACAATTTTGGTAGCAGGGTGCTTCACCAGGGCTTCGCCTACGGTGTATCCGTCGTCGTACAAAATAGAGAACACGCCTTCCGTAAGGTAATGTTTCTCTGCTGCTTTCTTAACTGCTTCTGCAACCAACGCGCTTGTTGACGGGTGCGCCGGGTGCGCCTTAACCACAACCGGGCAGCCCGATGCCAGCGCCGCACAACTATCACCACCCATCACAGAATAAGCCATCGGGAAGTTACTGGCACCAAAAACTACCGCCGGACCAATTGGCACCATCATTTTCCGAATATCTACCCGCGGCAAGGGTTTACGATCAGGAATAGCTGTATCTATTATCGCCTCTACCCACGAGCCTTCGTCCAACAGGTCGGCGTACATATACAACTGGTTAACCGTGCGGGCACGTTCGCCTTGCAGGCGTGGTGCAGGCAAGCCGGTTTCAGACATAGCAGCTTCAATCAGGGTATCACCCAAAGCGGTTATTTCCTCGGCAATGCTACGCAGAAATACTGCGCGGGTTTTACCGCTGGTGAGGCTGTACACCTCAAACGCTGACGCTGCCAGTTTCATAGCTTTATCAGCATCTTCAACACTGGCGGCGTTAAACTCTGCCTCTAAAGGTTTGCCGGTGGCGGGATTGGTAGCATTAAACGCTTTGCCGCCTTTTGTATATTGGTATCCTATTAAATTACGTGTTTCCATGGTGGGTTATGTTTTTGATATCGCCGAAAATTTAAAAAAATAAATTAGATCAGCTGGCCTGTTGTGTACGGTATTAAAACTTAATAAGTCCCGCCTTGTTCTTAAATAGTAACATAAAACATGAGAACTATGAACGCTTACCAGCAAAAATGGATAGATATACTGCAGGCAGCCTCAATTAAAGATTGGGATATCAAAGCTGTAGATAATGATATTTATATTGAGATCCCGCACGTAAGCGATCTTAAACTAATACGCGATAACCTGCCCTCAACTTTGGCAGCATTATCGTTGGATATTGAGTTGCCGCATGAAAGGCTGAAATTTATCTTCCATAACGGTTATGAGAATTTTGAGTACGTGCTTAACCCCAATGCCGACGACCTGAATAAGGAGTAGTAAGCTCAGATCTTCGCTTTAGTAGAGAATACACTTACGCAGATACCCATCAAGGCGATGAGTGTGAATGATGCGCGTAGCGACAACGCCCCCGCAATAAAACCAATAACCGGCGGGCCAACTAAAAAGCCCATAAAACTGATGGTAGATACTGCCGCAATTGCCACACCCGGCGACATAGTTTTTGATTTACCCGCGGCACTGTATACTAAAGGCACTACCGATGATACACCAAAACCTACCAATAAAAAGCCACCCAAAGCAGTATATACGTAAGGAAATATCACTGCTATTGCCAAGCCGGTAGCGGTAAGTAAACCACTGATCTGCAGGGTTCTTTTTAGCCCAAACCGATGCGAAAAACTATCGGCTATAAAACGACCAGTGGCCATGGTGAACATAAATGCTGTATAGCCAAGACCCATAATTTCCTTGGGTGCGAGTACAACTTTTTTGAAATAGATAACGCTCCAATCAAACATTGCACCTTCACATATCATGGAGCAGAAAGCTATGAGCCCTAACTTGATGAGCGATTTATCGGGCATTACAAACACCGGCCCGGCGCTTTCAGGTTTATCAAACTTAAGGTACCGCGATGTTGTTAAAATGGTTAAAAGCACCACCAACATGATCATCACAAAATGGTGCAATGGCACAATGGCTCTACCAATCATAAATGTACCAATGGCAGCTCCCGTAAAGCCGGCAAGGCTCCATAAACCGTGGAAAGATGCGAGTATTGGCCTGCCGTACATCTCCTCGGCGGCAACGGCCTGCGTGTTTACAGAGATATTTACCGCATTACTGGCAAAGCCAAAAAGTAACAGACAACAGATTAATTGGAAGGTATTTTGTGCCAGCCCTAACGTGGCAAGGGTAACACAGTAAACAGTTAAAGCAGCTATAAGTAAATTGCGACTACCAATGCGCGTAATGATCCAGCCCGAGAACGGTAAAGAGCATATGAGCCCTACAGGCAAAGAGAATAAAACGCCCCCCAGGGCTGCATCGCTGAGTTTAAGGGTTTGCTGTATAGTGGCAATGCGCGATGCCCAACTGGCAAAACACAGCCCGGCCATAAAAAACATTACGCCTACTATTGCCCTTAAGGTTGTGCGCGAAAAATTATAAGTGCGGAGTGCTGTGTCCAAACTATTGTGTAATTATGACACCAAAGATAAATAATATCCGCCGTTACAGGGAGATATTATTTTTAAAGGCTTACTGTTTGATATTGAAAGAACCTCTGGCTAAAAGCTTTACCCCACTCGAGTTGACTACCTCGGCCTCAAAACCACCCTTAATGATACCTTCAGAATAATCATTCATGGTTGATACGGTGATCTCTATTTTGCCGACTTGACCATCTGGTATAGTGTAATCTCCAATATTCAATATCGGCAGATCGAAAGTACCGGTTTTCTCACCTACGTAGCCAATGTTTATCACATCGGTATTAAGGATTCCGGTGATGCTGTTGGTACCTAAAAGAGCATTAAAGTTAACCTGATCATAGGTTTGTACACCGGTAGCACTGCCAACTTGTGCCTTAACCGTACCAGTTGCTCCAATTGGCAACCCAATCGTATTTACCGGGTCTGTTTCGGGCCCAGTAACTCCCCCTGTACCGCCATTAGTGCTGTTAACTCCGGAAGGCAACACAGGTGGATCAAGTTTGCAACTGCTCAGCACGGTTACAAAAACGGCAAGTAATACTACCTGATGGTATATTTTTTTCATACGCTTAACATTCAGAAAGGGGCATGCAGAGTTCCGTAAGCACATTCGTTATACGAAAAGCCTCATACAGAAGTTAATGTTAAGGTAAGAAATTTTAGTAATACTAACAATTTCCATCCGGGCCGCATACCGGGCCGTCTATCACTTCTAATGCAGGCCGCTGCTGACCCCATTCTTCAAAAGCTTTCTCAAGTGTTTGAGTAAATATTGGGGCAGGTTGCGCGCCTGATACGCCGTATTTATCATTCATCACAAAGAAAGGTACTCCACGGATGCCCAACTGTTGGGCTTCTGCGATATCCCTGCGAACATCATCAGTAAAAGCGTCCGATGTCAGGATCTCTTTTACCAACCCGGCATCCAGACCGATAGATACGCCTAATTCAATAAGCGTAGCATCGTCATCGGTATTCTTGCTATCGGTGAAATAGGCTTTAAACAGGGCTTCCTCGGCAGCATCACCAAGTCCGTGCTGTTTAGCCAGGTGGCCAAAACGGTGCGCTTTAAAACTATTGGCAACAACGGCGCTCTCCAGGTTGTAAGTTAAACCTACCTCGGCAGCCATTTGGGTAACGTGGGCATCCATTTGGTGTACGTAATCTTCTGTCCAGCCTTTAATATTAGATAAATATTGCGTGTGGCTAACCGAAAGATCGGTTTTCATATCGGGGTTAAGCTGATAGCTCTTCCACTCTATCTCTACTTTATCTTTATGCGGAAACTGAGCAAGCGCCTCTTCAAACCTTCGTTTGCCAATGTAGCAGAACGGACACATCACATCAGACCATATCTCAACTTTCATAAGCTTTATATTTTTTATAAAGTTACGATGAGCGGAAATGGGAAGGGTAAGGAGAAAGTCAAAAATTGACTCACCCCGACATCGCTACGCTCGTCGACCCTCTCTTCGCTGCGCGAAAAGAGGGTTAAGAAAAATGCTTTTACCCTCTTTACCGAAGGTAGAGAGGGTCGACGAGCGTAGCGATGTCGGGGTGAGTCAACCGGAACGCTGATTACTTTGTCGTATCGCGCTCCACCAGGTCCATGCCGCATTTGCTGCAAGTGCCGGGCTTGTCTGACGTAATATCAGGGTGCATGGTACAATAGTACTTACCTTTTGGCTTTGCAGCCTCGGTGGCTTTAGCATCTTTTTGGGTTGATGAATTGCAGGCCGCAAAACCCAATACCGATAATGCTACCGCTAAAACAATGATGTATCTTTTCATAATTTATCTGTTCTTTAAAAATCCGGCGAAGCCAAATACCGACACTACCAAAACGCCCAGCGCCGCCAGCATACTCACAATATCCCTCACATTTTTACCGGCCCAGGCCATACCAAAGTATTTGTGCAAAAATATAAACGAAAAACCTTCTGCCCTATCAACGCCCGCAACTTTTGTAGCTAACTGCGAGGTTGTCGTTTCAAAATACCAATTTTCGCCGTTAGGATAGCTTACCTGCTGTACCGGCAAGCGTTTATTGATAAAGCCATACTCGTTAGTAAACTCACGCACCTGCTCCACTTTGCCTTTTACCATGCCTGCCCCGTAAGAGCCTGCAAGGTATTGCGCATAAGCGATATC
>JAESTD010000292.1 GCA_016763755.1 Mucilaginibacter sp. | reverse complement strand
TCCAAACTAATAAAACTTCTAAAGCCCCTCTCCTTTGGAGAGGGGTTTGGGGAGAGGCTTTCTCTTTTGGGGAGAGGCTTTCTCTTTTGGGGAGAGGCTTCAATTCACTATCTTTCGGCCTAAATATTTGGATATGGAATTTGGCCGCGTACCCGAGCACGAACTCGCAAATATCAATTTCTCCCTCCCCACCGATCCTGCCTTTACCAAAGAAACGCTTGACCGTGCTGATAAATCTCAGCCCTTACAGGTGCATGTAGGTTGTGCCAAATGGGGCCGCAAGGAATGGGTTGGCCAGATCTATCCGCCGAAAACAAAGGATGCCAACTTTTTGGATGAATACGTTAAGCATTTCAACTGTATTGAGCTGAATGCCACTTTCTATCAAACCTACGGGCCGGATACCATCAGCAAATGGAAACACAAAGCCGACCCGAACCCGAACTTTAAGTTTTGCCCTAAGTTTTCGCAGAGTATCAGTCATATCCGCAGGTTAAAAAACGCTGAGGATATCACTACCGCCTATTATGAGGGTGTGATGGCTTTTGAAGATAAGCTTGGCCCGATGTTTTTGCAGCTGAGCGATAATTTCAGTCCGAAGAGCTTGCCGGAGCTGACCGCGTACCTGCAGCATTTGCCAACAGATGTGCCGGTTTATGTAGAACTTCGTCACAAAGACTGGTTTGCCGTGCCGGAGAACTGCGAAGCAGCATTTAACCTTTTCAGGCGATTGAACATCGGCTCCATTATTACCGATGCCAGCGGCCGCCGCGATGTTGTACACATGATGCTGTCTACACCGCATGCTTTTATTCGCTTTGTAGGTAACGGCCTGCATGCTACTGATTATACCCGTTGTGATGAATGGATCGACCGCATTGCCCAATGGAAAGAGCAGGGCCTGCAATCCGTTTGGTTTTTTATGCACCAGCACGATGAACGCTACTCCCCCGAGTTAGCTGATTATGTGATACAGAAAATGAATGAGCGCCTGGGTGCAAATATCCCAAGGCCGCAATTCATTGGAAAAGATAAGGGGTTATTTGACTAAAGACAGTTGAAGTGTTCATGAACCCCGTGAACACTCGTGAACGTTCATGAACGCTTTGAAACTGATGTAGTTTTGTCAGTAACAATGATTAAAACAAATTTGCGCTGATTGCTTTATTCCGGATATGCGACTGATCAGATCTTTTATCATTATTTTAATAATCTTTGCCGCCTTTAAAACCTACGGGCAGGCCAACTACACCCGCATTGCCAAGTATAAAGTATATTACGGCTGGGCGCACCTTTACCCGCAGGATTGGATGATACTGCGCAGTTTTGAGAACGCAGGCCGCCCCTACTACCTTATGGTGAACCCGCAAACGCTTGAAACCAAGGTTGCAGATGCAGGCTTTTACAAGGTTACCCCAATGAGCTTTGATAAAGCACGCAATTTTTTTAAAAATACGCCATACGTAAAAGCCTTACAAAAGGCAGATGATCAATCGATAAATATACAGGATGCAGGCATTGAACGCGGCATGCCGCAAGTAACCGGTATCAGTCTTACGGCCGATTTATGCCCATCGCACAGGCCCTTAGACCGCCGCATCTTTACCGACATTATCAACGGATTTAAACAAGTTGAGCAACCTGTACCTATCGCCTTATCGGTAAGTGGCCTTTGGATGAAGCACCATATTGCCGATCTGGACTGGCTGAAACAACTACAGGCCCAGCATCATATTTATGTTACCTGGATAAACCATTCCTTCAATCATCGGGTTAGCGCAAGTGCTCCATTAAAAACAAACTTCCTGCTTGAGCCGGGCACGGACATTAATTACGAAGTATTAGAAACAGAGAAACTTATGCTGGCTAATGGTTTACTACCATCGGTATTTTTCCGCTTCCCGGGATTGGTATCCGACCAGCTATTGGTTTACCGGATAACCGGCTTCGGGTTAATACCTGTTGGCACCGATGCCTGGCTGGCCAAGGGGCAGCAACCACAGGCCGGTAGCATCGTTCTGATCCACGGCAATGGCAACGAGCCTGTTGGAGTTAATGATTTTATCAACCTGCTGCGCCAAAAGGCACCATCCATAGCCAAGAAACAATGGTTATTGTATGATTTAAGGGAAACGGTTGAAGAAGCAGAGGTGAAGTAGGAAATATGTAAGAATATAAACCCTATTGTCATTTCGAACGGTAGAGAGAAATCTTGTTCTTGTTGCATGATGAATTTGTCAGGTCTAACAAGAATTCTCCTCGCTGTCGCTTGTTCGAAATGACATCTTATTTAATTTTCCTAAAGAGATTGCTTCGTTACTCGCAATGGCGCGTTTTTTAACAAACAGAAAGCCGCCCTAAAGGGCGGCTTTCATATATAATAAAATCTTCCTATTTAAGCGGCGGGAATTTCGCACCGTCAAATATACTGTTTTGTGCTGCCATTTTTCCAACATCCTGCCAGCTTAAGGATGCATTGGCAAAAAGATTGCTCGATCTTCCGGGATACCAGCCTCATGCAATATTGGTATATAAAACACTGATATACAGATATTATCCACCGCACACAAACGAACAATTAACTGTCCGTATCCGAACGGTTTTTGATATAAAGATCTTCGCAAATTATTAACTTTCAAGCACTTAAATATTTGGCACATTATTATACATAAACTTACAGCAAGCGTAGCTTGCCGCATAAGTTTCACCTGTTAAACCCTGTTTATCATGATAAAGAATTATTTAAAAATTGCCTGGCGCAATCTTATCAAGAATAAAACACATACGTTTATTAATGTTACAGGCCTGTCTGTAGGTATGGCAGTGGCGATGCTTATCGGCTTATGGATATGGGACGAGTTATCGTACAATAAATCTTTTAAAAACCATAGCCGCATTGTACAGGTATGGCAACACCAGACTTTTAACGGTACAATCTTCAGTCAAACCTCTATCCCCATTCCCTTAGGCACATTGCTTCGTACAGATTATACCGGTAAGGATAAGGATTTTAAGTACATGGTATTATCAAGCTGGACGTTTGAGCACATACTTGCTGTTGGCGATAAAAAGATAAACGAAACAGGAAATTTCATGCAGCCCGAAGCACCCGATATGCTTACACTGCACATGCTTAAAGGCTCACGTAGCGGCCTCAAAGATCCGTCCTCTATCTTATTATCAGAAAAAACAGCTAAAGCTCTTTTTGGTAACGCCGATCCTATAGATAAAACCATAAAAATAGATAATCAGCAATTGCTAAAAGTTACGGGGGTGTATGAAGACCTTCCACCGAATACTACCCTTACCGATTTAAATATTATTCTTCCGTGGGAGTTTTACATGACCACGCAGGATTGGTTAAAACGCGCGGCTACACAATGGGGAAACAACTCATTTCAATTGTTCGCAGAGCTTAACGATAAGGCCGATATCAAAACCGTTGATGGGAGAATAAGGCTGCTTAAACAAAAAAATATAGAAGCCCAGGGCGATTCGGTTGGGGCAGCATCTAAACCGAAGATCTTTTTGCATCCGATGGATAAATGGCGCTTGTATTCTGAGTTTAAGGATGGCATAAACACCGGCGGCGGTATCCAGTTTGTTTGGCTGTTTGGCATTATAGGTGTGTTTGTACTGTTACTTGCCTGCATCAATTTTATGAATTTAAGTACCGCGCGATCAGAGAAACGGGCTAAAGAAGTCGGGATCCGTAAAACAGTTGGGTCGTTACGCAGCCAGTTGATCAGCCAATTCTTCAGCGAATCGTTGATGGTAACGGCCTTTGCATTTGTGCTGTGCATTGTATTGGTATTGCTTATCCTGCCGTGGTTTAATCAGGTAGCCAGTAAAACCATCGCCATACTTTGGGGCAATCCTGTTTTTTGGTTGATAGGCATTGGCTTTACATTACTTACCGGTATCATTGCCGGCAGCTATCCTGCTTTATACCTATCTTCTTTCCAGCCGGTAAAAGTTTTGAAAGGCACATTCAGGGCAGGGCGTTTTGCCGCAATACCACGCAAGGTTTTAGTAGTACTGCAATTTACGGTATCGGTAACACTGATCATAGGCACCATTGTAGTGTTTATGCAAGTACAGCATACCAAAAACCGCCCGGTTGGTTATAACCGTACCGGCCTTGTGCAAATAAATATGAAGTCTGACGACATACATAAACATTTTGCGGCCGTACGTAACGACTTATTGCAAAGCGGCACCATTATAGAAATGGCAGAGTCTAATAGTCCGTTGACAGGTGTTTATTCAAATAATAGTGGCCTGAAATGGAGAGGAAAAGCCCCGGACTTGCAAGATGATTTCGCCACCGTAAGGCTCACGCCTGAATACGGAAAAGTAGCCGACTGGAAATTGGTAGAGGGCCGTGATTTTTCGCGGGAATATGTGAGTGATTCTACAGCGATGATCCTGAACGAATCGGCAGCTAAATTTATGGGATTTAAACACGCTACCGGCGAAATAATTGATTGGGGCACCAAGTATAAAGTGATAGGCGTTGTTAAAGATATCATAATGTCATCGCCCTATGAACCTGTTAAGCCTACCATTTTCACGTTGACTAATGGTGTTGAGGGAACCGTTAGTTTACGATTGAACCCTAAGAAAAGCACGCATGAAAGTCTTGCAAAAATTGAAAGCGTATTTAAACAGTACGACCCCGGCAGCCCGTTTGCCTATAAATTTACCGACGAAGAATATGCCCGCAAATTTGCTACAGAAGAACGCGTAGGCAAGCTATCCGGTTTCTTTACCATATTGGCTATATTTATAAGCTGTATGGGCTTGTTCGGCATGGCATCTTTTATGGCCGAGCAGCGCACCAAAGAGATAGGCGTTCGCAAGGTACTGGGTGCTTCGGTATTTACTTTGTGGCGCTTAATGTCGACTGATTTTGTGGTGCTGGTAACTATATCATTGATGCTTGCCATACCAACAGCCTACTATTTTATGCAGGGCTGGCTGCAGGACTATAAATATCGTACGGACTTGTCATGGTGGATATTTGTGTCAACATCAGTCGGAGCATTGGTTATAACGCTCTTAACCGTTAGCTATCAAAGTATAAAAGCTGCATTAGTGAATCCGGTTAAAAGTTTGAAAACGGAATAGTTGGGTCATTGGGTCATTGGGTCATTGGGTCATTGGGTCATTGGGTCATTGGGTCATTGGGTCATTAAGGAATTTCATTGATAAACCTATAGTTTTATGCTGCTTAACAAACCTTTTCTCTTTATCGCTTTATGTTTAGGGGTGATGGATTGCGCTGCGCAACAGGTTAAACCAAAGGCTTCGGACTTTACGGTCGTGAACCGCCAGCTTACTATCACGGATAATGGCACCGTACAGGTAAACGGTGTAGACAACGCCGGTTTTGTATGGCTCAACAACCGTGAATTTATATACGGCACTATCGAGTTTGATGTAAAAGGCAACGACAAATTACAGGGCAGCTTTGTGGGTGTCGCCTACCACGGGTTAAACGATAGCACTTATGAATCTATCTATTTCCGCCCGTTCAACTTAAAAGCAGACGATGCTGTAAGGCGCAGCCACAGCGTGCAATATATTGCGCCGCCACAGTATGATTGGCCCGTACTTCGCGAGAAATATCCTAACAAGTACGAGCTGGCCGTAACACCTGCGCCAGACCCCAACGACTGGTTCCATGCAAAAATTGATGTAACGGCAGACAAGGTCAGCGTTTATGTGAACCACAGCAAGACCCCGGCGCTTGTAGTTACCCCGCTCACCCACACCGGCGGCACAAAAATCGCCTATTGGGTAGGCTTCGGCTCGCCCGGCGATTGGAAGAATCTAAAGATCACTGACAAAAAATAAGAGCCCCACCCAACAAAAAAGCCCGATGCACAGCACCGGGCTTTTCTATTTTCAAAGGGTCTTGATTCTTGTATCTTAACTCTTGATTATCTACTTAACAATACTGCTCAAACGCGTCGATAAGGTTATCAGCGATCATTTGTGCAGGACGGCCTTCAATCTGATGGCGCTCTATGATGTGTACCAGTTTACCATCTTTAAACAAAGCCATTGATGGCGATGATGGCGGGTAAGGCAACATCAGGTTACGGGCAGCATCAACTGCTTCGCGCTCCATACCGGCAAACACGGTAACCAGGCGGTCGGGGTGTTTTGCATTGGCAGCAGCCATACGTGCAGCAGGGCGTGCATTGGCAGCGGCACAACCGCAAACCGAGTTAACCATTACAAAAGTGGTACCTTCGGTTTTTATAGCAGCGTTTACCTGCTCTGCATCTTTCAATTCTTCAAAGCCAACGCGGGTTAATTCCTCACGCATCGGGGCCACTAAATATTCAGGGTACATCATAATTTTTACTTCGCTAATATTCAGTGCAAAAGTATCAAAATCAAAATAAAAACAACCCGTAATCAGAATAATCCGTAATAATTGACGTTTCGGTTATAAATTATAAACATTGGTGGCCGGGTGAAGCGTGGTGGATTTATAAGCCGATATTAAGATATTGCGATCCGTAGTTTTTAACCCTAATTAAAACTATTGAATGAACTTAAAATTTGACTTTTAGGTATGGGG
>JAESTD010000291.1 GCA_016763755.1 Mucilaginibacter sp. | reverse complement strand
GCCCAGGGTAAGCGGCATGTCCTTGTATTCCGGGTTGCCCGATTGTTTTTCAATCAGCCATTGGTCAAACTTGCCATCGTTGCGTGCATTCACCTGGTTGCTCCAACTGTGCGGCAACGAACTCATCCAGGTAGCACGGGTATCTTTAATATCTAAATGGAAAGGTGCAAAAGTTTCGCCTTTGGCATTGCTTTGCAGCCATACAGGGTTTTGGTTTGGTAAGTCGATAGCCCGGGGGTCATTAAAGCCACGCACGCCACGCAACGAGCCAAAACAATGGTCGAACGAGCGGTTTTCCTGCATCAGTATCACTACGTGCTCGGCGTCCATCCAGGTACTGCCCGGGGCAGGATTTATGGCTAATGCTTTTTGTATCGAGGCCGGTAAAACGCTGCTAAGTCCGGCGGCACCGGTAAGCAGGGCTGCCTTTTTTAAAAAATCTCTGCGGGTATCTGACATGGCGACTAAGATATTAAACCCTTATTAAACGAGTGTACTGTATAATTATGCTTGTGTTATTATTTTATAAAAATTCGCTCATATAACCTCAAAATGGATCCTTCAGGTGTTTCTATATCCTTTTTATAGGTGAGCCCGCAGCGCTCTATCAGTTTTTGCGAGCGGATGTTTTCGTTTGTGGTGGTGGCGTACAATTTATCAAATGGATAATCTTTTATGATAGCCTCACAACTTTCGTAACCAAATCCCCGGCCCTCGTAGCCGGGCATAAAAGCAAATCCAATATCGGGATTGTCAAGATAATCCCGTTTGAGCAAGCCACATAACCCAATGGACTCATCGGTGGCTTTTAATGATACCGATAGTAAGCCAAGGTTGTACTTATCATAAAAGTTTTTCTGCATCATCAGGATATAATTCTCTGCATCATCCAGGGTATTAATATTGCGGTCGCCGATAAATTGTTTCCAGGTGGGCGTGTTCAGCAATTCGAAAATGAATTGCGCATCATTAATTGTAAGCCTGCGCAGCGTAAGGTTTGTTGTAGCTATCAAGCGAAACTAAATTAATAAACAAGTTGATGTTATATATCATAAGCCTTTAAATATGATATAGGTTTTGCTTTTACAGCAAACATTTGCTTACTTGTATTATCAATCCCCGGGATAAAACCCAAGCCTATGAAACATTACTGCCTTGCGCTTGATCTGAAAGACGACCCGGCGCTGATTGCCGAATATGAGGAATACCATCAGGCCATCTGGCCCGAAATAAAGCAGAGTATCTTATCTGCCGGCATCACAAATATGGAGATCTATCGTTATGGCAACCGTTTAACGATGTTGATGGAAACTACAGATGATTTCAGTTTTGATGCCAAAGCGCGGGCGGATGAGGCTGATCCAAAAGTACAGGAATGGGAAACCTTGATGTGGAAATATCAGCAGGCATTGCCCGGTGCGCCTACGGGCTCTAAATGGATGTTAATGGAAAAAATTTTTCAACTATAAACTATGAGAAAGCTTTTACTGATTGCCATTGCGGCCATGTGTACTACCGTAACTTTTGCACAAGGTAGCTACACACCACCGAAGGAAAACCTGGAACAGCGCCAAAAATTTCAGGATATGAAGTTTGGTATGTTTATTCACTGGGGGATATATAGTATTCTGGGAGATGGCGAATGGGTAATGCACAATAAAAACATCCCTTACAACAATTATAAACGGCTGGCAGATTTTTTTAATCCGCAGGAATTTGACGCCAAAGCCTGGGTGCAGATAGCCAAAAAGGCGGGGATGAAGTATATCACTATTACTTCGCGCCATCACGATGGTTTCAGTATGTTCGGCACAAAATTCTCTAAATACAATATTGTTGATGCCACACCTTACCATAAAGATCCGTTAATGGAGTTGGCCAAAGAGTGCGAAAAGGAAGGAATTGAACTGCATTTCTATTATTCTTTATTGGATTGGGGGCGTCCGGATTATGCTTTCGGTAGCGAGATTGTTGACGGTAAACCCGTTAAAGGCGACTGGGATAGCTATATCAAATTTATGAAAGATCAGCTTACCGAACTGATAACCAAATACCCCGGTGTAAAAGGTATCTGGTTTGATGGCGATTGGGAACGCCGCAAAGTTAACTGGCACTATGATGAGATCTACGGACTGATACATAAATTGAACCCTGCCATTATGATCGGTAATAACCATCACCTGGCACCTAAGAACGGCGAAGATTTCCAGATGTTTGAGAAAGACCTGCCCGGCCAAAACCATACCGGTTTTAGCGCCGATGCTACTATTGGCCAGTTACCTTTAGAAACCTGCGAGACCATTAACGGTAACTGGGGTTTTGATATTAAGGATAACAATTACAAAACTACTAAACAGATCATCCATTACCTGGCAGGTGCGGCAGGCCGTAACGCCAACTTTTTGCTTAATATTGGCCCTATGCCTAACGGCAAAGTGCAGCCCGAATTTATAGATACCCTCGCTAAAGTAGGGCAGTGGGTAAGTAAAAACAGCGAAAGTATTTACGGTACCCGCGGCAGTTATATACCGCCTCAGCCCTGGGGCGTTGTTACTGCTAAAGGTAAAAATATGTACACCCACGTAATGGAACAGCCTAATGATGCTTATATATTTATACCCGGCGTAAAAGAGAAAGTAAGTAAGGTTGCTTTATTGAGCAATGGCTCATCGCTTAAATTTAAGCAACAAACCGAGGGTGTATTTATTTATACTACCGGTGTGGCTTGGGATAATAATGATACGGTGCTAAAGGTTACGGTGCAGTAATTATCCCCAGAGAAACTTTTAAAAAACAATGTCATTTCGAACGAGCGGGAGCGAGGAGAAATCTTCTACACCGTAAGTATCGGAAGAAGAAGATTTCTCCTCGTTCCTCGTTCGAAATGACAATTTTAATAGATGGTTTTACACCGCTACCGCTTCCTCATCCTGCTTAAAGGTAGCTTCATCGGCGCTTGGGCCGTAGCTGCCGGGGATCGGAATATCAAGCAGACGCAGGTAAACGCCTAACTGCGCGCGATGGTGAATGATCTGCGAGGGAGCCATACGGATAATTCCGCTTTTGGTACTTTCGCTCAGGATGGTATCGCCGCTGCGTAATATCCATTTTTCGTTTAACTTTTCTTCATTTTCGGCAACCAGTTGGGTGCGACCGTTTGTTAACGACTCTTCAAAAAGCGCCATCAGTTCCTCGTTGCTGTCTATAAACTTTGCTTCGTAAGGATTGCTTTCAAAATCGAGTTCGTCGGTAGTTATCGCCATGGTTATCCACGCAGGTAACTCGGCAATGTGCGTAGAAAGGCGGCGGATGTCCATGCTTTTTACATGAGGTGTCCAGTCCAGTTTATCGGTTGGTACACGCTCAAGCATGCGGCGGGTGGTTACAGATTCTTCATTAAGTTGTTGGAGATAGAAATTGATAAGTGACATGATCTTGTTGTTTTGGTTTACAATTCAAAGCAACGAGCGGCTGGTGACAACCCTATGTCAGCAGGAAAAAACTAATTGAAATAAATTAAAAAAGCAGGGTGGCCTTGCGCTATACCTGCTTTCGTAAATCTTAATTAACTATCAACTGACCGATTTAATAAATCTGTTAGTTATAGGCATTTAACTCTAATGATTTTGTTTTAGTATAAAAATTATATTAGAAATTAAATTATAGTATTTTGGAATATCTTGGAAAACAAAAAGCCTTCCTGAACAGGAAGGCTTTTGAGCGAAAGACGAGATTCGAACTCGCGACCCCGACCTTGGCAAGGTCGTGCTCTACCAACTGAGCTACTTTCGCGTTGGGGTGGCAAAAGTAGGATTTTTGTTTTAATGACAAAAAATATTTTGAAATTTTTTGGATTGATGTAATGCTTGTTGTTCACGTTCATGAACACAGTGAACACGAACACTACGTCGTCCCGAAATAAATTCGGGATGACGTAGGAACGTACAGAATTCCTGAAATATAAACCCGATTACAGCGGGTACCTGCCTTGCGCCTAAGGCCTGTGCAGTATTAGCGGAAAGCGGGGCTGGCGGAGAATAGAAGCAATAGCGTCGCTTTACTTTGCAAATTCTGATGCGTTACCGGCAACAACCATTGGGATGATGACGGCAAGTGCAAACCAAAGATAGAAATTGCTGTCGCCTTTTTTGAACTGCCGCGAATGATGCAGACCAGGAGCAAAATAAAACCGGCGAAATAGGCTAAACCACCTGTGAGGGCAGCAGCTTCTCCGCCGTTTGCAATACCGCCACGATCGGGATGGAGTTTTATCTGCCTGCTAAGATAAACTGAGTTGTTTATAGCGCCATAACATATAAATAGATAAAACAGGTAGCAAAATGCAGGGATAGGGTGTTGTTTAATGCTTAGCCAAACGGTTTTCATGTGATGGTTTGGCATTAATACAGTGTTTAATAAAAGGTAACCCACAGCCATATTCGCCGGCTTGCACCAACCACTCAATTAATTACAAAAAACTTTTTTACTCAAGCGCTTGAAAATCAAAAAATAGTATCTACCTTTGCAGTCCTTAAAATAAGGATAAAACTGTAAAAACAAAAAGCAAAGAATGCCTACTATTCAGCAATTAGTTAGAAAAGGTAGAGTAGCTCTGGAAGACAAGAGTAAGTCTCCGGCGTTGGACAGCTGTCCACAGCGAAGAGGTGTATGTACACGTGTATATACCACTACCCCTAAAAAACCAAACTCAGCAATGCGTAAAGTTGCACGTGTGCGCCTTACAAATGGTAAAGAAGTTAACGCCTACATCCCTGGTGAAGGCCACAACTTACAAGAACACTCAATTGTTTTGATCCGTGGTGGTCGTGTTAAAGACT
>JAESTD010000021.1 GCA_016763755.1 Mucilaginibacter sp. | reverse complement strand
TTCAACTATATTTGAAATATATTTCAGCAAACATGCAAACTGATAACTCAAACTCGGAATTAAAATTAATAAAACCAGAATTCGATTCGCCGTTGACTGATTTAATAATAGACTTAGAAAAGTTGAGAACTAAGGTACTTTCAGGAACTACCAATCCGAGCGTTTTTTTTCAATTAAAAAACATATTTCATTTTTTAGAAAGCATTGGTTCCGCGCGAATAGAAGGTAATAATACAACAATTGCTGAGTATGTAGAAAACAAAATCGATGGAGATCAAAATGTAAATGAAGATATTAAGGAGATTCATAATATTGAGGAAGCAATAAACTTTGTAGAAGAATCGGTAATTTCTCATAAAATTGATAAATCATTTATTAGCGATATTCATAAAATCATAGTAAAAGGCTTGTCAAATGATAAAGAAGGAGATCGGACACCAGGTAGCTATAGAAAAACAAATCTGAGAATTAATCAATCAGCTCATGTTCCTGTTGATTGGATACAGGTTGATTCTTATATGCAGGAACTATTAGATTTCATTAACGAAGATCACCCTGCCAAATATGATTTAATAAAAGTTGCAATTGTACATCATAGATTTCTATGGATACATCCATTTGGAAATGGAAACGGCAGAACCGTTCGGTTGATAACTTACGCGACGCTGGTTAAATCGGGATTTAATGTTAATATAGGTCGCATTTTGAATCCTACAGCTATTTTTTGTAACGATAGAGAGCTATATTACGATAGATTAAGCAATGGCGATGCTAATACAGAAGAAGGACTGCTTGTTTGGTGCGAATACGTGTTAAAAGGTCTTAAAGAGGAAATCGAAAAGATAGATAAATTGGCGGATTATGATTTTTTAAGATCAAACATTTTAATGCCAAGTATCAATTTTGCTTTGGAAAGGAGAATGATAACAGATGTGGAAGCCAAAATTTTAAAGAAAGTTGTTGAAAAGCAAATTATTCAAGCCAGTGATATTAAATATTTGTTTTTAGAGAAAGCTGATTCTGAAATATCAAGACAAATAAAGAAGCTTATCGAAAAGAAGATGATTGTTCCTGTGAAAGAAAATGCGAGGAAGTATCAACTGAGATTTGATAATAATTATCTTTTAAGAGGAATCATTAAAAACTTAGGCGAGCAAGGATTTTTGCCTGTGAAGGACGAACAATAACAAAAAAGGGATACAGCCTAAACCATATCCCTTTTCTTATCTTGATTCCTGACTCTAAAAGTCTTGATTTTCTTAGTAACGGTAATATTCCGGTTTAAACGGGCCTTCAACAGTTACGCCGATGTATTCAGCCTGATCCTGATCTAAAACTTCCAGTTCAACACCAATTTTAGCAAGGTGTAAACGGGCAACTTTTTCATCAAGGTGTTTTGGCAGGGTGTAAACTTTGTTTTCGTAAGCACCACCGTTGGTCCAAAGCTCTAATTGAGCAAGAGTTTGGTTAGTGAAGCTGTTACTCATTACAAAACTTGGGTGGCCCGTAGCACAGCCTAAGTTCACCAAACGGCCTTCGGCCAATACAATGATATCGCTGCCGTTGATGGTGTATTTATCAACTTGTGGTTTAATTTCAACTTTGGTATCGCCATAAGCACCGTTTAACCAGGCCATGTCTATCTCGTTATCAAAGTGACCGATGTTACAAACAATAGCTTTATCTTTCAATGCACGGAAATGCTCTTCGCGAACAATGTTTTTGTTACCGGTAGCCGTAACTACGATATCAGCCTCGGCTATAGCGGTTGAAAGTTTTTTAACTTCAAAACCTTCCATAGCAGCTTGTAAAGCACAGATAGGGTCAATTTCAGTAACAATAACGCGAACGCCTGCGTTACGCAACGAGTCTGCAGAACCTTTACCTACGTCGCCGTAGCCACAAACCACACCAACTTTACCGGCCATCATTACGTCGGTAGCACGGCGGATAGCATCAACTAACGACTCGCGGCAACCGTATTTGTTATCAAATTTTGATTTGGTAACCGAATCATTGATGTTGATAGCAGGCATTGGAAGGGTGCCGTTTTTCATGCGCTCGTATAAGCGGTGAACACCGGTAGTAGTCTCTTCAGAAAGGCCTTTAATGTTAGCAACCAGCTCAGGGTATTTATCTAACACCATGTTAGTTAAGTCGCCACCATCATCAAGGATCATGTTTAGCGGCTGGCGGTCTTCGCCGAAGAATAAAGTTTGCTCAATACACCAGTCAAACTCTTCAGCGTTCATACCTTTTTAGCATAAACCGAAGTGCCCGCAGCAGCAATAGCAGCAGCAGCGTGGTCCTGGGTTGAGAAGATATTACATGACGACCAGGTAACCTCAGCGCCAAGCTCGATCAAAGTTTCGATCAAAACGGCAGTTTGGATGGTCATGTGCAGACAGCCTGCAATGCGCGCGCCCTTTAATGGTTTCGACGGGCCGTACTCGGCACGTAACGACATCAGGCCCGGCATTTCTGCTTCAGCCAGTTCAATTTCTTTGCGACCCCAATCGGCCAGCTCAATATCTTTTACCCAGTACTTGGTGTAAGCGGTCTCTACTGATGACATAGTGTTTAATTTTTTTGTTGCAAAGGTAAGTAATTGAGGCGAAAGGCGAAAGTGGTTGATTGGTGATTAGAGATTAGTGATCAGAGATTAGTAGCATTGATCATTCTCCGTTCAAAATTCAGTCTTCGAGATTGGTTGTTGTAACACACATATAAGGAGTAAGGTTTATTGCACAGTGAGTTTATTACCGCCGTAACTTAGCTGGGCATGCATTTTATCCCCAAATTAATTACGGCAACCTTGTTGTTAACAGGCTTTGCTATCAATTGTTACGCCATTCGGGGTTGCCGGGTAACATTAAGTGTACCTCAAACCAGAATATACACAGATCGATATCCCGGCTCACAGGCCTCTCCTGTGCTGTTTTTTGATAATACAAACGTTATTAATGAAAGTTGCCCTGTTGGTGCTACATCATCCATAACACATCCCGGGAATGTCTCAAACACAACAACACCGGGTACTGTATGCTGGGCTGAATTTATTGGGCCGGGTACAAATCGTAATAACGCAGGCAATTATAAATACAACGGTTTTTTAGTTGATTTTATAATGGTACCATGCCCAATTGATGATTATGTGCCGTTTTTATTGATTGGTTCTGCCGGGTTGGGTTTATTCTTGCTAAAGCGAAGAACCTGACCTGTATTAAAGCCCCGCCGCCGCTCCAACCTTCAACGGAAAATATTTTACACCCAAACCGCCATCAAAGCCTATCCCTTGAACGGTTACGGTGTAGTTGCCCGCTGCGATGCCAGCATGAAAACCAACAGAAGCTTTCCCTTCGTTACTGGTCACCACATTTGGCTCCCAGGCAATGGTAGGGCGATTGTCTAAAGGCGCGCTTGTTATGTTGGCGGTATATTTGGGTTTATAAAATTTAGTGGGCAATGTAAGTGGCAGAGGCTTGTAGAGGTAAATGCTGCGTGCATCGGCCATGCTTGGGCCGCCGCCGCTGCGAGTGGTGATCTCAATAAAAGCATAATCCATTTTAATAATATCTGCCACTAAGGCGAATTTGTTAATGTAATTGTTGATGTAAGAGAAATTATATTTTGCGGAGAACATCAGCTCGATGCCCTTCAACGATTCGGCCGAATAGCTTGCCAGATAGTTACGAATATCAATATATGATTTTGGTTGCAGGGTTTCATTTAATTCAAAACCATCAATAATGATAACGGCAAACTTATCTCTCACGTAATACCAGGCCACATCAGAACCTTTTGGATATCTTATATTAAAATACTTTATCTTTTCCTCTATCAGATTAAGCAGGGTTTTCTTTCCGGCGGCTTCTAAATCCTTTTCGTCAAGTACAAGGTCGGCGTTGCCCGCTCCGTTTAGGTTGCGCGATTCCTTAACAATTTTCTTGGCCGACACCGTAACCCCTTGTAATAAACGGGTGCCCTCAGGTAGCTTTTCTGCTTGTTTGCGTTTACTAATAGCTGCATTAATATCTGTTATCAGTGTATCACCGGTGTTCACGTTCCATGGCAGGTTAGCAGGGGTGTTAGTGGGGGTAAAAAGCGGCATCTGAAATTCATTTACCGTTATGGGTATACCCGATGGTTTGCCGTTCTTTTTGATGGCCTTTAAAATATAAGCCGGCGTATCTATAATCGGCAGCAGGATTTTAAACCTTCCGTCTTTACCGGTCAAGGTATCTATCGTAAAAAGCGGCTTCACCGAAAACAGGCTCACACCCAGCCCGGCAGCAGGTTTGCCAAATAAATTGGTGAGCCGGCCGCTAACGCTGTAATCCTCCTCAACCGGAAATGCCGCACCTTTTACCGGCGCATCATAACTTACCCATCCCTGCGTAAGCAGCAGATCATCCAGGGCTTGCCATGCGTTCACATTTTTGCTGAAGTAATATCCCGGCGCTTCAACGTAACCTTTCAATTCTGAGGTAAGCAGCAGCGATGTCATAATGTTACTATCGTTAACTGTATCCATCTTCACACGGGCATCATCAGTTACCGCGAGCGAGAATGTACCCTGCACGGGCTTGCCGCCACTGTCTGTAATTAATAAACCAAGATCAACGCTGTCTTTGGCAGCAATTTTCAAAGGTGTGTTAACCTGCACGTTTAAAGCATCGTGATGGTCAATAAACACCAGGCGCTCGTTAAGTGTGCGGCCTTTGCTATTGGTAAGCATGATATGTGTAATACCGGTAGGAAGGAGTTTTTTATTGAGATATGATGTGATAGAAGTTTTACCATCGAAATTAGCGATAGCGGCGTAGCAGATCGTTCCGCGGGATTTAGCGATAAAGAAATATGGAGTGTTTTGCCGGGTAACTTCAGTACTTGCGCTCAGGATTACCTTCAACGAATCTGAACGGTTATGATTACTAACAGATAAACTAAGGCCTGATGCCAGTACTTTTGGCAAGGCAAAGATTTTACTCGTGCCACCGTACCAAATCTTGGCTGTATACTTCTCGTTAGCAATGGGCAGCAAAGTAAAACTTCCCATTCCCCGGTTCAGAGATTTAAAGCGGGCTACATTGTTTCCTCTGCTGTCAGCAATCGTACCAGATACGTCTACGCCTTTGCCGTCAGCACCAATGGCTTTAAAACCAATCCTGGTTTGGATGCCTGCTAACAAATCACCACCCTCGGGCATAAACTGCAGGTCGATATCCTCAGCTTTTTCAAGCCTGAGTGGGATGTTCACCGTGTTACCTTTGTTATCCACACGGGCGGCTATGTATAGATCTTTACCCGATTTTGGCGGTTTGAAACTGATGTCGACCGTTCCGGTCAATTCAGTGTCCAGCGTGTATTTAGAAATAGTTTTGCTGCCGTTCATCACCTGCATAGCAACAGGCTTGCCCACTACCGGCGATCTGTCAATGTAATTAAATTGCAAAATCGCCCTAACGTTTGGTTGACTGTTTAGGCGGGTAGTATCTGTACGTACCTTTACCTTCCAGTTATCCTCGTAACCACCGGTAATGTTGATACGCTTGTAGAAAAAGGTTTGCTGACCAAAGTTGCGCATCCAGTTGGTGTAGGCGCGAATGATATAGCTGCCTGGTTTAAAATCCTTTTCGTTAAGGGTGATGTTGCCCCAGGTGATGCCATTCTCAACCGGCAGTAGAAATTTTTGCACTACTACGTTACTGTCAGTCGCTATTTCTACATGCAATAGTCCGCTTTTGGTTGAGAGCAGGGTAGATGTTGCATCCGCCACCCATGCCCTGTACCATATAGTGTCGCCTAAAGGATAATAGGGACGGTCGGTTTGCAGGTAAACTTTCTCTGCCGGGAATTTTTTTAATGAAGTATCAGCCTGGGCCTTGATATTAAGCAACGCCTGCCTGCTGGTATTAACCTGTGCTTGTGTTTGCAAATAGCAAAACAGCATACAGAAAGATACCGCAAAGCGGATAATGATAAATGGTTTATTAAGGCCCATTGGTAAGGCTGGCTGATGTTGGGGAAAGATAATGATAATCAGCCAATAAAAAGCAAGCGCCCTCTAAATCTCCAGAATAGCGGAGAGACCTTTATAAACAGAGAATAAAAAAAGGCGATGATCAAATCATCGCTTAAAGCCCCCTCTAAATCTCCCCGATAGGGGAGACTTTTATAAATAGGGAACAAAAAAAGGCGATGATTTGATCATCGCCTTTAAATATCAGGATTTGCAACTAATCACCAATCTCTAATTAACTAATCTCTAACCTACAAATTCAAGCTCAAGTACTGCTTCGGGTTAACCGGCTGGCCGTTCTTGCGGATTTCATAATGCAGGTGCGGGCCTGTTGAGCGACCAGTGGAACCAACTTTGCCTATCAGCTGACCAACATCAACTCTTTGTCCTTCTTTAACGCTGATCTTTGACAAGTGTCCGTACCAGGTTTCGATGTTGTTATTATGGCGGATCTTTACGCAGTTGCCGTAGCCGCCTGCCCTGCCGGCAAATACCACCCTGCCGCTGGCCGTACATTTCACGGGGTCGCCTTTGTGACCGGCAAAATCGATACCGGGATGGAATTCACTCCCACCAAAATCAAAAGGGTTGCCGCGCGAGCCAAAGAACGAGGTGAATGAGCTTAAACGAGGGTAGCCCATTGGCGTATAAGCGATGGTGTTCACCAAACGATCAAGGTAATTGTTGAAATCAGCATATAGCTTGGTTTCGCTTTTGGGTTTGTCATTAACGTTTAGCTTACGGAACGAGATGCTGCGTAAACCGCGCTTGCTCATGTATTCGTTAATGCGTTTTAGTTTTGATTGTATATCGGCCAGGTATGATACAGCTTTGCTGCGCTGGCCTTCTTTCTCTGCTGTTTGCAGCAAGGCGTCTTCCTGGCCTTTGTCGATTTCTCCCTGCAGTGTGGCTATCTGCGATTGCAGCCTGCTGTTTTCGTGGCGCTGCTGTTCTGCCTGAGTGCTTAAGCGTATTATCGCGCTCATGAGCACCATTACCACTATAAGTACGCCCGCTATAGCAAATTTAAGCGAATTTACATGCCTTGCCTTAACCTGTACAACACGTGGCTGGGCCTCATTTTTTCTGAAAATAATCCCCATACCTAAAAGTC
>JAESTD010000290.1 GCA_016763755.1 Mucilaginibacter sp. | reverse complement strand
TTTAAGTCTCCCCTTTCGGGGGAGATTTAGAGGGGGTTCAATTCATCATCCTGTACTCCAACGGAGATTGCCCGACTTGTTTCTTAAACAACCTTGCAAAATGCTGCGGATATTTAAACCCCAGCTCGTAAGCCACCTGACTTACATTTTTCTCCGGATCAAACATCCGTTCCTTAGCTACATCTATTAGCTTAAACTGAATGTACTCCGAAGGAGTTTTGCCGGTTTCTTTTTTTATCAGGTCGCCAAAATAATTAGGAGAGAGATTGAGCTCACCGGCGCAGTAGGCAACAGATGGCAGACCGATATCCTGCGGCTTGTCCGATGCAAAGTAATCATCCAGCAATTGTTCAAACCGCTCAATAACGCCTTGATAAACATGGTTACGAGTAATGAATTGCCTGTCGTAAAAACGAATGCAGTAATCTAAAAACAAGGTAATGTTTGATACGATGAGCCTCTTACTATGTTTATCAATCGATTGCTCTAATTCGTGTTCTATCTTGGCGAGGCAGTCCATTACAATGGCTTTTTCTTTTTCAGAAAGGTGCAAGGCCTCGTTAGATCGATAGCTGAAGAAATTGTATTCTTTAATTTGCTTACCCAGCGATGTGCCATGTATCAGATCGGGATGGAAAGCAAGCGCGTAACCTTTTGGCTGATAGAACTCTCCGCTGCTGTTAACGCCTGCTACCTGCCCGGGTGCCATAAACACAAGTGTGCCTTCCTGATAATCGTAGGTATTGCGGCCGTAAACCAGATCGCCGCATACTACATCCTTTAAAAATACGATGTAAAAGCCAAAGTACATTTGAGAGCCCTGGCGCGGGTCGGCTTTACTGAGGTCAACCACCGTTACCAGAGGATGCTTGGTTTCGTTCTTATTAAAGGCGTTGTATTCGGCGATGGTACTGAAACGTTTCATGGCTATCTGCATTTATCTATTACCGAATTTACGGTATAAAACCGGCTTTGGCGGGCAATAGGTAATAATGGTATAAACATCAGTAATATGTATCCTGTTTAAGTAAATAAAAGAGCTGACATTTGTATCAATATTACTGAGGTTCAATTTGTGTCGATTATAAAATTATATCTGAATTATGAAAAAGAGACAATTAGGAAAAAGCGGATTAGAGGTATCAGCCCTCGGTTTAGGTTGCATGGGGCTTAGCTTTGGTTATGGCCCGGCAACAGATAAAAGCGATGCCATTAAGCTATTGCGCGAGGCGGTAGAGCGCGGTGTTACCTTTTTTGACAGCGCCGAAGCCTACGGCCCCAATGATAACGAAGTATTGTTAGGAGAGGCGTTGGCTCCTTATCGCGATAAAATAGTTATCGCAACCAAATTTGGTTTTAAAGAAGGCAAGCCGGCATTGGGTGTGGATAGTCGTCCAGAAAATATAAGGGCAGTAGCCGAAGCGTCACTCAAACGCCTGCGTACCGATGTAATAGACCTGTTTTACCAGCACCGTGTTGATCCAAACGTGCCTATGGAAGATGTTGCCGGTACGGTCAAAGACCTGATACAGGAAGGTAAGGTAAGACACTTCGGTCTTTCGGAAGCAGGAGTAGAGTCTATCCGAAAAGCACATGCAGTGCAGCCTGTTGCAGCTTTACAAAGTGAGTATTCGCTATGGTGGAGAGAGCCTGAGCAGGACATCATCCCCGTGCTGGAAGAACTCGGTATAGGCTTTGTGCCTTTCAGTCCGCTGGGTAAAGGTTTTTTAACCGGCGCCATTAATGAGAGCACGACGTTCGATAAAACCGATTTTCGCAATACAGTACCACGTTTTTCTGAAGAGAACCGCAAAGTTAACCAGGCATTGGTTGATCTTTTAGGAAAAATAGCCGCGGATAAAAATGCTACACCTGCACAAATTGCCCTGGCTTGGTTGCTTGCCCAAAAGCCATGGATAGTGCCAATTCCGGGTACTACTAAACTGCATCGTTTAGAAGAAAATTTAGGTGGGGCTGATATAGAGTTATCAGGAGGGGATCTTACCGATATAGAGAAAGCATTGGCCGATATTGAGATAGTTGGCAATCGCTATTCTGAACAAGCACAAAAAATGATAAACCGTTAATATTATGAAAAAGATAACATTTTTATTAGTAGCCGGCCTGCTGCTCACTTTAGGCGCAGCGGCACAAAGCACATCTATTTTCCCTAAGGGAGAACTGTCTAAAACCGATAACCATACTGGCGATGTTTGGCTTACACATTTAAACGATGCCGATAGCCTGATAGATATCACGGTTGCCACTGCAACCTTTGGCCCGGCAGCTAAATTAGACTGGCATATTCACCCCGCCGGTCAGATATTGATTGTTACCGAAGGCACAGGCTATTACCAGGAAAAAGGTAAAGCTATCCGGGTGGTAAACAAAGGAGAGGTGATCAAATGTACGCCCGGCTTAGCACACTGGCATGGTGCTGCCCCTAAAAGCCAGTTTACCTACATTGCCGTGAGTACAAAAAGTGCCACCAATAAAACCGAATGGCTGCAAAGGGTTACAGACGCGGAGTACAATAGCGCTAAAAATTAACCGCACTTAAACCAATAAACCACCATGAAGAAGTTTATCTTGTTGATACTGCTGACCGCAGCAGGCACTCAGGTATCGTTTGCCCAGGCAAAATTGCCCACCGCATTAACCACAATCGGTACTAATGACGAGCAAGAAATATTGCAACTATCCAAAACCAAATGGCAGTGGATGGCCGACAAGAATGTAGAAACCCTGAACAGGCTATTTGCCGAGAACTGTGTTTTTGTACACATGGGCGGTAGCTGGGGCAAAACGCAGGAACTGAATACCATTAAAGGTGGCATGATATGGTACAAGAAAGCCGAAGTTTATGGTGCATCTGTAAACATATTCGGTAATACGGCCATATTGTTAAATGATATCGACCTGCTGGCCGTAGTAGGCGGCAACGAAGTTACTCATGCTTTTATGGTGACCGAGGTGTACGTGAAAGAAGGCGGCAAATGGAAAATGGGATCGTTAACTTTTTCTACGTTGCTAAGGCCGGTGAAAATGGCCGGTGCGACTGCTCAGCCTCAACATTAGACAAAATGAAAAGTACGTTTTTACTGATATTGATAGGTGCTTTTTGTGCACTCACTTTTCGTTCTGATGCGCAGCCGGTAGCCGGTAAGAACGTATTGATCGTTTATTTATCGCGGACGAATAACACAAAAGCTATTGCCCAGATTATTCAGAAAGAAGTTGGTGGCACGCTGGTATCATTAAAACTGGTTAAGCCTTATCCTGAAAATTACAAAGCCACGGTAGACCAGGTGTCTGCCGAAAACGAATCAGGTTTTTTGCCGCCGCTTAAAACCAAAATCGATAATATCGAAAAATACGACGTTGTTTTTGTGGGTTTCCCTACCTGGGGTATGAAGTTGCCACCACCTATGAAAAGCTTCTTAAAGCAGTATAACCTAAAAGGTAAAACCATAGTGCCATTTAATACCAATGCGGGTTATGGTGTGGGCAGTACTTTTGATACCGTGAAAGAATTATGCCCAAACAGCAAAGTTTTAGAAGGTTTTACCACCAAAGGCGGTGTTGAGCGGGATGGTGTTTTGTTTGTAATGCAGGGAGAGAAGGAAATACAAGCAAAAGGTGAGGTGCGTGCCTGGTTGAAGCGAATAAAAATGCTGAAGTAACGCCTGTCAGCTTCGCAAGCATTTCCAAACAGGTATAGCTGCAATCGCTCCAAAAACAGGGGCAAGAATATAGATCCAAATATGTTCGGTATGGCCGGAAATGATTGCCGGGGCTATTGATCGTGCGGGGTTCATAGATGCGCCGCAAATTGGCCCTGCAAACATCGCTTCCAACCCAATTACAGCACCTATTGCTATGCCAGCCATTCGGCCCTGTTCTTTGCTGCCATGTGCCAGGTTCAGGATTACAAACATCATGAAAAAAGTAAGCAGGGTTTCAAGTAAAAACGATTGCATATCTGTGCCCGCGGGCAGGGTAGCTCCCAATAATACCGACGAAGGGAAGAGCAGCTTTAAAACAACGCTCGCCAGTAAAGCCCCTGCTATCTGGCTAAAAATATAACCCGGCAGCAAACTGGCTTTGAAGCGCCTCGCTACGGTAAAAGCTATGCTTACAGCTGGGTTAATGTGGCAACCCGAAATATCACCGATACTATATATCAGCGCCATAACGGTAAGCCCCCATGTAAGCGATATACCAACGCGACTAACCGCACCATGGGTTTGTTGATCTATAATCATAGCACCGGTGCCGCAAAAAACCAGGATGAATGTGCCGAGAAACTCGGCTAAATACTTCTTCACACCAGGTGAGTTTTAACGAAACTTTCCATCCAGGTTTTTATCATATCTCTCACCCGCTTAAACTCTGCCATTATCTCTTCCGGTGTACCTGTAGCTTTAGCCGGATCAGGAAAGTTATGGTGAAAACGCCCAACATTGCCTGGGAAAAACGGACAAGCCTCGTTTGCATTGTCACATACAGTTATCACATAATCAAAAGGGATATCATTGTACTGATCCACGTGGTTTGATGTATGGCCGGAAATATCGATGCCATCATCAGCCATCACCTTTATCGCTTTCGGGTTAACGCCATGTGTTTCAATTCCGGCGCTGTAGATAGTTGCTTTATCTTTTGCAAAGTGTTTTAAATATCCTTCCGCAATCTGGCTGCGGCAACTGTTGCCTGTACATAGTACCAATACGTTTTTCATGTTCAACTGATTATTTAACAACATCCTGAACCTGGTGTGCAACTGGTTTCGGCAGCAACAGCCAGACTTTTTAGTTCTACTTTGGTTTTTGCCGGTGTACAGCATTCTTCGCCACTGTTACTGGTTCCGCAGCTGCCGCCGCGACTAATGGCCTTGCATTGTACTGCATCGGGGCGAAGATCTACCAACATAATTTCATCTGCTATTATCATCTCTTTCGGAAACATCTGCCTGGTATGGAACTCAGGATTACCAAACTCAATTTTTACCGTAGCAAACGGATCCAATGATAGTAGTTTTTCCACTATGTCGATTATAGAGAGTGCTTTGCTCACTTTCATAGCTTCTGTCGGCTCAGCGCCATCAGGAACCCAGAGCTGTACAATTACCTCGGTCCATTGGTTAAGTACCCCGCCGCAATCAACCGAAATAATAGGTGCCTGCTTAATTTCGGTGATGTGATATGCAGGATCAACAAATTTGTCTTCAGCATACTTAAATTGCAGCCTTAGGTCAGGATGACTCAATAAAGTGTTTTTAAAAGTTTTCCAATCAATCGGTTCCATAGTTTACTTTTATTTTCAATCGCAATATTGCGATTGATGGTTGCAAATTTTTTTAACAGCAGTTTTGATTATCGCATTTATAGGAAGAGAATAATCCGTTCAGTTGGTCCTGCAGATTTTTCCAAGCTTTTGGCTCAATGCAGTAACAAATGTTTACGCCCTCGATGGTGCCTTGTATAAGGCCTGCATTTTTCAATTCTTTTAAGTGTTGTGATATGGTAGCTTGTGCTAAGCCTAAGTCGTTCGCCAAATCGCCGCACACACAAGCATTGGCTTTTATCAGTTCCTGCAAAATAGCAATGCGTGCGGGATGGGCTATCGCCTTTAACTGCACGGCAAGCTTGTTTTGCTCATCGGTAAAGATCTCCGTTTTTGTAATGCCCATATCAATCGCAATATTACGATTGATTTTTTATAAATCAAAATTTGTTTTATTTGTTTGGCTGAACGATACGGAATACAGATGATATTAATGAAAAGGAACTTTAGACCATAGGGGTGTACAGATAAGCTCTATTTAGAATTAACCGACGAGTTCTTAGACCTTAGTATGCTTATAATAATAAATGCTACAAAGGGTGTGGTCAGTATAGAAAGTAAAACCGATCCTGTATAACCTAAAGCGGTGTTTTTACCATAACGGCCCATTGCAATAACCAACCCCAAAGCGATTATATAATAACGAGTTCAGCAGGGCCAATATTTAGAAATCCTAAAGTCATAAATTAAGATTATATACCAAGTTAAATAATTTTATATCAAAGACCCAAATACCTGATTTTTTCATAATCGACGTTCTTGATTGGAGAAGCATGTTTGATAAATGATTAAATTTCAAAAGAGTATATTATTAATCTGCTAACACGATGAGATAATTGAAAGTTGCATTCCGACCTTAGCTCTAATACCATATCTTTGGCTATCATGAATACCATCAACGTAGCCCTTTTAGCCGGCGGTTATACCGGCGAGTACGAAGTATCGATAAACAGTGCTAAAAATATTGCTGCCAGTTTGGACGCATCAAAATATAAGGTGTACACCATATTAATCGGCCGTAGTGAATGGGTTTATCAAAATGGAGAGGAAACTATCCATGTTGATAAGAATGACTTTTCGATCACTGTTGATGGCGAAAAGACCACGTTCGATTTTGCTTTTATCACCGTACATGGTACCCCAGGTGAGGATGGTAAATTGCAGGGTTATCTGGATATGATCGGCATCCCTTACAATACTTGTGATTCAACTACATCGGCCCTCACCATGAATAAAGCTTACACCAAAGCCATTGTAAGTGGTATCCACGGTTTGCATACTGCAAAATCGGTACAGTTGCACCAAAAGGACGATCATGATATTGCGGCGATTGCCGCCACACTTAAATTTCCGCTGTTTATCAAACCTAACAATGGCGGCAGCAGCGTGGGCATGAGTAAGGTTTACAATGTGAGCGGCCTGCACGAGGCAATTGAGAAAGCGTTTAAAGAAGACGATCAGATCCTGATAGAAGAATTCATCAAAGGCCGTGAGTTCAGTATCGGTATCGCTCGCCTTGATGGCAAAGTGACTGTGCTGCCCGCTACAGAGATCATCAGCTCTAAAGATTTCTTTGATTACGAAGCTAAATATACGCCCGGTGTCACTAACGAAGTTACACCTGCCGATATATCTGCTGAAAAGAACCAGCAAATAGCCGAGATAGTTACACAAGCATACTTACGTTTGAATTGTCGCGGTATGACGCGCGTTGACTTTATACTGTTAGAAGGCTCTGAGGATTTTTACTTCATCGAGATTAACACTACGCCGGGGCAGTCTGCCAATAGCTTGATACCGCAGCAGGTGCGTGCAACAGGAATGAATATTACCGAATTTTATGGCAAGCTGATAGATGGAACCATCAAAGGTTAATTTCATCTGAATGTAAAGTTCAATTGCATTTGTTGATAAAGTTGGCATATAGTTTGAATTATGTAACTTTGATTATGGCATCTGCAGAAACACTCGAAGAATTTTATCAGAAAAAGTTTAACTGGCTGCCCGATAATCTGAGCAGGGATATCGGCCACTTTAATGTTTTCAGAATAGAAGACTGCCTGGCGCCGGGCGCTGCGCCTGTACAATACAGCCGCAGGGAATTTTACAAGGTGAGCATTTCAACTGGCCGCAGTATTATACATTATGCTGATAAAAGTATAGAGGTGGATGGGCATTCTTTGCTTTTCTTTAGTCCTAATGTGCCTTACACCATTGAGATGTTCGGCGAGGACAGAAAAGGCCATTTCTGCATATTTACCGAGGCTTTTTTTACCGAAAGCTTGCGCAGTAATGCTCACGACCTGCCTATGTTTGCCATAGGTGTAATCCGGCTTACGAGTTAAGTGCCGATCAGTTTGCTTATGCAACTGGAATTTTTGAAAAAATGCTGGCCGAGATCAATTCTGATTATCGTTTTAAATATGACCTGTTGCGTAATTACGTTACCGAGCTGATCCACTACGCTTTAAAGGTTCAGCCTACCGAAACTTTATACAGGCACCCTGATGCCAATTCACGCATTACAGCTGTGTTTACCGAGTTGCTGGAGCGCCAGTTCCCGATAGAAACGCCCTCGCAAAGGTTTAACCTGCGTTCGGCCAAAGATTTTGCCGATCAGTTATCGGTGCACGTTAATCACCTGAACCGTGCCATCAGGCAAACAACAGGCAGGACAACCACCAGTCATATTGCCGACAGATTGATATCTGAAGCTAAGGCCCTGTTGCGCCATACTACCTGGAACGTATCAGAAATAAGCTACACCCTCGGTTTTGATGAGCCGGCGCATTTCAATAACTTTTTCAAGAAGCAAACCAACACTACACCAACAAATTTCAGAGTTGTTTGAATTTTGTAAGTATTGGTTTGATTAGCGCAAACGCTTCGGTCTCTTGCCGACATAATTTTGTGGTATCAAAAATCACAGATATTTTATGGAAAGCAAAAGAACATGGTTTATCACAGGAGCCTCTAAAGGCTTTGGCTTAAGCCTGGTGAAGCAGTTGCTGGCGGCCGGTCAGCGCGTGGTTGCTACATCCAGGAATCTAACAGAACTTACAACAGCAGCCGGAAATGCCGGCGAAAACTTCCTGCCGCTACAGGTTGATCTTACAAGCGAACAAAGCGTGAATGCAGCCGTTACCGCTGCTCATGATAAATTTAACTCTATCGATGTAGTGATCAATAACGCCGGTTATGGCATTGGCGGCAGCATTGAAGAACTTACCGACCGCGAAACCCGCGACAGCTTTGATGTTAACGTATTTGGTACCATCAACGTTATCCGCAGTGTAATGCCTATCCTGCGTGCGCAGCAGTCGGGTCATATCTTTAATATCGCATCTATTGCGGGTATTACCGGTGTAACTGGTTGGGCAGTGTATGCAGCCACAAAATTTTCGGTAGTAGGATTATCAGAAGTATTGGCTGATGATGTACGCTCTTTCGGTGTAAAAGTTACCGTGGTTGCACCGGGCGCGTTCCGCACTAGCTTCTT
>JAESTD010000289.1 GCA_016763755.1 Mucilaginibacter sp. | reverse complement strand
GCGTGCGGATTGCGAGTGCGGTCCGCGGGTCGCGCGGCGTTTGTGGACCGGGTTTCATAAAGCCAGACCGGAGGTTGTCGAACCGTGAAAAGCCGGATGCTAGCAGTCGGCAGCGGAATATTGTTGCTCAGAAATTGGACGCTCCCGCTGGTAAAGTAATTACCCGGTCCTAAAACTGACAGTAACAAACCTGTTATAATTTAACTAAATGTTCAATTTTAAACTGTAAATGCTATTTTAGCCTTTACCAATTATTGCACTTTTAACATTTATCACCCTAATCTCCAATAGGTTATTATGGAACGCAGAAGATTTATTCAAAATATGGCTGTTACCGGCACTACCTTTTTATTGGCTCCCGGTTTAGCTAATGCCGGTAATTACACAGGCTCGCCCGCTAAAAAAGTTGTGGTGGGGATAATGGGCGTAAACAGTCGCGGGGCTTTTTTAGCATCAAAGCTGGCTGCGCTTAAAGATGTGGAGATAGGCTATATCTGCGATGTGGATAGCAAAGCCATGGACAAATGTATTGCCGAGGTTGAAAAAATAACCGGTAAAAGGCCAAAAGGCGTTGCCGACATCCGCAAGTTGTTAGAAAAGAAAGATTTTGACGCCCTTGTAATCGCTGCGCCCGACCACTGGCATGCACCCGCAACTATTTTAGCTTGCCAGGCCGGTAAACACGTTTATGTAGAAAAACCCTGCAGCCACAACCCGCACGAGGGCGAGATGGCTATCCAAGCCGCCGAAAAATATAAACGCCTGGTGCAGATGGGCAGCCAGCGCCGCTCGTTCAACAACGTACAAAAGATGGTTGAGGAGCTGCATAGCGGCATCATCGGCAGGGCGTACTTTGCGCGTGGTTGGTATGTAAATAACCGCAAATCAATAGGCGTAGGTAAAGAAGTGCCCGTACCGTCAAACTTAAACTACGACCTGTGGCAGGGCTATGCCCCACGCAGGCCATATAAAGACAACCTGATCCATTACAACTGGCACTGGTTTTGGAACTGGGGCACCGGCGAGGCTTTGAACAATGGCACGCACGAGATTGATGTGATGCGCTGGGGTTTAGGTGCCGATTTCCCTAACCGTGTAACATCGGGCGGCGGGCGTTTTGCCTTTAAGGATGATTGGGAAACGCCCGATACGCAAACCATTGTGGTTAATTTTCCTAATGAGACTTCACTGTCGTGGGAAGGGCGCAGCTGTAACCCGTTCAACTCCGAAGGTGTTGGCCGGGGCGTGGTTTTCTACGGCGACCATGGCACCATCAATTACGGCGGCGGCAATGGCTACCAGGTGTTTGATATGGATAACAAACTGGTTAAAGAAGTAAAAGACGAAACACCGGTTGATGCTTCGAATAAAGTCAGCCCTACTGAAATGCTCGACCGTATTCACTTGCAAAATTTTGTGAACGCCATACGCGGTGATGAGAAACTGAACCAGACCATCATCAACGGATATAAATCAACCCTGATACCGCAATTGGGTAATATTGCCCAGCGCGTGGGCCGCGTGCTCAACCTCGACCCGCAAAACGGTCATATCCTCAACGATGCCGAGGCCACCAAACTATGGAGCCGCGAGTACCAGCCCGGTTGGACCCTTAAAGTATAACACTAAAACTACCTGCAATACATGAAAAATCTGAAAACTTATTTGCTGGCTGCAACTGTGATGGCCGGCGTACATACTGCCAGCGCACAGGGCGGTTACACCAACCTGTTCAATGGCAAAAACCTCGACGGTTGGAAGATTCTGGCCGGCAAAGCTGAATATAAAGTAGAGAACGGCGGCATCACCGGTACGGCGGTACTCAATAGCGGCAATACCTTTCTGGTAACCGAAAAGGAGTATGGCGATTTTATATTGGAGATAGATGTGAAGACCGAAAGTACTATCACCAACTCGGGTGTGCAGGTGCGCAGCCATTTTGACCCTGCGGGGCACGAGGGCAAAGGCCTTGTTTACGGTAAGCAATGCGAGGTTGACCCCAGCGACCGCAAATGGACAGGCGGTATCTACGATGAAGGCCGCCGCGACTGGCTGTACCCTTTAGAGCTTAATGCCAAAGCCAAAGATGCCTGGAAGAACGGTCAGTTTAACCACATCAAAGTGGAATGCATTGGCAACAGCATGAAAACCTGGATAAACGACATCGCCACAGCCTACGTTGTAGATACGCTTGATGCCCGCGGCTTTATTGGCCTGCAGGTACACGCTATTGATAACGAGGCGCAGGCCGGTAAAAAAGTATTCTTTAAGAATATCAAGATCAAAACCACCGGCTTAAAACCTGAGCCCTTTACCAAAGGCACTTACGTTGTCAACCTGCAATCGAACACCTTAACGCCTTACGAGCAAACCGACGGCTGGAAGCTGTTGTTTGATGGCAAAACCAACGCGGGCTGGCATAGTGCGGCTTCTTCTACCTTCCCAACTAAGGGCTGGAAGGTTGAGGATGGCAAATTATCGGTAATTGGTGCTAACGGCGGAGAATCTACCAATGGTGGCGATATTGTTACCGATAAAATGTATGGTGCGTTCGACCTGTCGTTTGAGTTCAGGATGAGTAAGGGGGCAAACAGCGGGGTTAAATATTTTGTAACGTTGGATGAAAAAACCAAAGGTTCGGCCATTGGGCTTGAGTACCAGGTACTGGATGATGCCGTACACCCCGATGCTAAATTAGGCCGCGATGGTGACCGTACATTAGCTTCATTATATGACCTGATGACCGCCAAAAAACAACCACGCTTTGTACACCCAATAGGCGCGTGGAATATCGGCCGTGTGATAGTATACTCGAACAACCATGTTGAGCATTACCTAAACGGTGTAAAAGTGCTGGAATACGAACGCGGCTCAAAAGAATTCCGTGACCTGGTAGCCATCAGCAAATACAAGATCTGGAAAGATTTCGGCGAAGCCAAAGAAGGTCACATCCTGCTGCAAGATCACGGCTTTGATGTGGATTTCAGAAGTGTGAAGATAAAGGAGTTGAAATAAGGAAGAAACTATAAGTTGAAAAAAGATTTGCAAATATTTGCAAATCTTTTTTCAACTTATAGTTTCTTCCTTATTTCAACTCCTT
>JAESTD010000288.1 GCA_016763755.1 Mucilaginibacter sp. | reverse complement strand
TTTTTATCTTAAATAATTGATTTTCAATTATTTATGATTTTATATATTTCCTCATTTTTAATATCGGCTTTTACAATTATTGTAACCACGCGTAAAGCTCTTTTACTTTGATGTTGTGGTACAGACCCTATCTGTACCGGCCATATTAAACCAGTTAAACCCATTTAAATGAAACACATTTCCTTATTTAAGTATGGCCTCGCCGTGCTTTTACTTTCTTTGTGTACACTATCCTTTGCCCAAACCCCAGTGTTTTCGGGCAAGGTAGTTGACGAGACCAACAACCCTTTGCCGGGTGCTGTTGTGCGTGTAAAAGGCACAAGCCAGGCTACCTCAACTGATGCCAACGGCGCGTTCCGCGTTACCGGCAGCGGCGAGGCCATCGTGGTAAACATCACCTTTATCGGTTATGATGCCATTGAGAAAACGCTTACCGCTAACCAGCCATTAAACGTACAATTAGTGCCTAATGCCAAGTCGCTATCAGAAGTAGTGGTGGTAGGTTATGGCACCACCAAAAAATCAGACCTTACCGGCGCGGTAACTACTTTGGGTACCAAAGACCTTAATCCCGGCCCCATCACCAACCCTCTGCAACAATTAGCGGGCAGGGCAGCGGGCGTTAACGTGAGCCAGACAGGCAGCGAGCCGGGTACATCGCCAAGTGTGCGTATCCGTGGTATCACATCGCTTATTGGCGGTAACGACCCATTGGTTGTGGTTGATGGTATACAGGGTAATATGGACCTGCTGAAACAACTGCCGCCAAGCGAGATAGAATCTGTTGACGTACTGAAAGACGCATCCGCAACGGCTATCTATGGCTCGCGTGGTGCGCCGGGTGTTATCATTGTAACTACCAAAAAGAGCAAAGCAGGCAAAACGTCTTTAGAGTATAACGCCACGGCATCCGTTGATGTAAATTCTAAAACCCTGAAGGTATTAAACGCCGACCAGTGGTGGGAGCAGGCCCAGCTTTACAACGTACCTGCCGAGACCAATCACGGCTCGAGCACTAACTGGAAAGACCTTTTGCAACAAACAGGATCAACCCAAAACCATACCGTGGCTTTTGGCGGCGGAGCGGATAAATTTAACTACCGCGCATCGCTTACCAACATTGCCCAAACCGGTACTGTTATCAACTCAAAATATAAGAACAACATTGGACGCTTAACCGCAACGCAAAAAGCGCTTGATGACAGGTTAACGCTTACCATGAACCTTACCAGTGGTATCAACGATGCTACTTACAGTCCGCCAAGCATTGGCCGTGCTGCATTTACATCGGGCCTGTTCAACAATACTTATGTTGCTCGCCCAACGGATCCGGTGTTAAACCCTGACGGATCATACTATACAGATCCTAACGTGTTCCAGTACATTAACCCGTATGCGGTTGCCAAAACGGTAATTAACCAGGTGCATGAAGATGCACTGTTCGGTAGCCTGCGTGCAGATCTCCAATTAACCAAAGGCCTTACCGCGGGTTGGTTTGGCAGTTGGAGAAGAGTAAATACTAATACAGGTTATTACCTGCCGGCAAAATCAACCGTGCCAAGTGCTATTGACAACAACGGCATCGCCAATATCAGCAACAGCCACACAGATGAAAAACTGACCGACATCAGCCTGAACTACAAAGTTGATTTTGGCCAGCATCATTTAGATGCGGTAGCTGTTTATGAATACCAGTCGCAGACCTATAATGGCAATTTTGCACAGGCTAAAGGTTTTATAAATGACCTTGCTACTTACAATGCCATGCAACTGGGCGACCTTACAAAAGTTACCCCCGGCGATATTTCATCATACAAGAACGACCGTAACCTGGTATCTTTCCTGGGCAGGGTGAATTATTCATTTGCCAACCGTTACCTGTTAACAGCAAGTTTCCGCCGTGATGGTTCATCGGTATTTGGTGCCAACCACAAATGGGGCGATTTCCCGTCGGCATCATTAGCCTGGAGAATTGACCAGGAAGATTTCATGAAGAACCAGCACATCTTCAGCACGCTTAAATTGCGTGGTGGTTATGGTGTAACGGGTAACCAGCAGGGGCTATTGCCACAAGGCTCAATACGTTTGGTAGGTTATGCAGGTGCCACTTATTTCGGTGGCCAGCAGATCACCAACTATTTCGTAAGTCAGAACGAGAACGCTGACCTGCGCTGGGAAACCCGCAAACAAACCAACCTGGGTGCCGATTTTGGTTTCCTTAACGATCGTTTAACCGCTGCTGTTGATGTATTTACCGCAACAACCAGCAACCTACTTTTCAATTACACCGTGCCGCAACCACCATATCCGTACGGAAGTATTAAGGCCAACGTTGGCAGCCTGCTTAACAAGGGGTTAGAAGTATCATTAGCTTACCAGGTTATCCGCAACAGCAATACTACGCTTACTTTGGCGGGTAACGCATCGTTCCTGAAGAACAGGGTGCTTAATCTAAGCGGCTCTATCAACGGTATCCAGCAAAATACTGATTACATACCATGGGGTGCTAACGCTTACCTGATAAAAGGGCAACCTGTTGGCACGTTCAACATCATTAAACACCTGGGTAAAGATGCCAGCAACTCCGAGACCGTTGTTGACCAGGATGGTAACGGTATAATTGATCAGGGCAACCAAAGCCCTGACAGGGTATTATCAGGCCAGGCATTGCCTAAGTACACCTTTGCCTTTACTCCAAGCTTCAGCTACAAAAACTTTGATGCATCAATGGTTTGGAGAGGATCGGGCGGTAACAAGATCTACAACGCTATCCGCGCTAACCTGAGCTACTTCGAGAATTTGGGTAAAGCCAACGTGTTGCAAAGCGCCGTGCTGCTGGGATTATACCACTCGCAATATGGCAGCGACCTTTGGCTTGAGGACGGTTCATTTATCCGCTGGGAAAACTTGAATGTGGGTTATCGCATCAATACCAAGTCAAAATACATCAGCTCGTTAAGGCTATCGCTAACCGGCAGCAACCTGCTTGTGATAACCAAATACAGCGGTGCCGACCCGGAGCTGATTGCTGATGGTGGTAGCACGATGGGTGTTGACAATGGCACTTATCCGCGCGTGCGCAGCTTTGCCTTAGGACTAAATGTGGTATTAAAATAATGATGTAACGATAATGAAAAAGATAATATTAAGCATTTTAGCGGTTAGCCTGGTGGCGCAAAGCTGTACCAAGGTTAGCGAGAATGTATATGATAAATACCCTGCCAACGACTTTTACTCGTCGCCTAAGGGGGCGGATATTGCGCTTGCCAGCGTATATGCGCAAGTAGGTGGTAACTGGGATGGTGTAGGTTACGCCGGAGCAGATAACGGATGGTACGATTTAAATAGCTTCTCAAGCGATGAACAGGTGATCCCTCACCGTAACACCGGCGACTGGCAGCTTGATTTTGCCCAACTTTATCAGCGCCAATGGTTGCCAAGTTTCGGTATCATCAACAATACCTGGAACTGGCTGTACAAATCTGTTTACATAGCCAACCTTGCAGTATCGCAATTGGAAACTGCCAAAGCTGACGAAGCAAAAATTGCCGAAGCCAAAGTGCTGCGTGCTTTCTTCTATTATTTGCTGATTGATGATTTTGGCAACGTGCCATTCTTTACCGATAACAACGTAACGGTTGATAAGCTGCCCCAGGCATCGCGCAAAGAAGTTTATGATTTCATTGTAAAAGAACTTACCGAGAATGCCGATAAACTGACAGAGACCAAAGGCGGTGTATACTATGGCCGTTTCAATAAATGGGCAGCCTACGCATTGCTGGCCAAGGTTTACCTGAATGCCGAAGTGTACACCGGTACCCCGAAATGGACGGAGAGTTTAGCCGCCTGTGATAAAATTGCCCAAGGCGGGTTCAGCCTGCACCCGGGCGATGCTAATGCAGCAAGTCCGCTGGGTTATAAGTATTACGAGTTGTTTGGCGATACCAATCCTACAGATGAAACCATCCTGTCTATCTACGCTACGGTTGATATCGTATCGCGCAATATCCTCACCATCCGCAGTTTAAACGGACCTAACTTTTTGGCAGTATATGGCTACAATGGCTGGAACGGAACCGTTATCCCTGAGGATTTTTACAACAAGTTTGATAATAATGATATCCGCAAAAAGCAATTCCTTGTTGGCTCGCAGCCTGGCGGGGTTACTTACACGGCTACTATAACATCATTAGACAACCCCGGTGCCGGTGCCAACGAGGGCGTACGCGATACCAAATTTGTACCTGCTACACCGATTTATGGAGGAGGCGCATCAAACGATTTCCCCATCTTCCGCTATGCAGATATTATGCTGATGCAGGCGGAGTGTAACGTGCGTTTAGGTAATGCTTCTGCAGCTAAGCCGTTTATTGATGCCGTTAGGCAGCGCGCGGGTTTAGGTGCTTTAACCGGCAACCCAACCCTTGTGGATATCTACAATGAGCGTGGCTTTGAATTAAATTTTGAGGGCCACCGCCGCCAGGATATGATCCGTTTTGGAACATTCACACAAGCTCATGGTGTTGTGCCTGCCGCAGGCGAGTTTAGGAAGTTATTTCCTATCCCAACCAATGCGCTAAATGCCAACACCAGTCTTAAACAGAATCCGGGTTATTAAAAGCATTCATCAACATGAAAAAGATATATTATTTATTTACCCTGGCGCTTGCCTGCCTTGCTTTTGGCTGCAAGAAAGACCAGACACTTACGGTACTTAAAACAGTATCGTTTGGCGACGGCACTACATTAAACAGCTCGGCCAGCTCAGTAGTGCTTACAAAAGCTGCAGATACCGCATCGGTTATCACTTTCTCGTGGCCGGCGGTAAAATACACCATCAAAGCATCGGTTACCTATGCCCTGCAGATTGATGTACCTGCGGATACCGTAGGAACAAGTGGCTGGGCAAATGCCAAAACCATTGTTGTTGGTAACGATGTACTAAGCAAATCTTACTTGGGTAAAGATTTGAATACCCTTGCGCTGGACATGGGTATTGTAGCAGGCAACGAAGGCACATTGGTAGTGCGCGTACGTTCATACCAGGATCAATATGCCTACACCAATCCGCTATCGATCAAAGTGAAGCCTTACGCGCCGGTAGCAACTTATCCGCTGCTGTACATTCCCGGTAACTATCAGGGTTGGAACCCAGGCGCCGCCCCAACAGCAGCTGCTTTGAAGACGAAGATCTATGAAGGGTATGTTTACATGCCGCAGGCAGATAACTACTACTTTAAGTTTACCAGCGCGCAGGACTGGAACCATATCAACTACGGCGATAGCGGCAACAATACTGTTACCGAAGATGGCCTTGCCGGTGGCATGCAGTCACCTGGGCCGGGTTATATACAGGTATCTATTAACCTGAATATCAAAACATGGTCGGCAGTGCCAACAACATGGTCGATACTGGGCGATGCATCACCGGGCGGTTGGAATACCGATACGCAGCTTACTTATGACCCGGCCAAAGAGATTTGGACGGTTACCTGCGATATGAAGAAAGATGGCTCATTCAAGTTCCGTGCAAACAACGCCTGGGTGATAGATTTTGGTGTTGATGCAGACGGTAACCTGGCTTATGCCGATAGTCCGGTTTACGGCTATAACGCTGCTATCGCGAACATAACGGTTCCGGCTGATGGAAATTACACCATCACGCTCGATCTGCACGACCCATCAAACTACAACTATAAATTGAAGAAGAATTAGGCTTAAGGCGGCGCAAGCCGCCTTATATCAACCATTGATCATGAAATTAAAACCAATACAAATTGCAATGAAATTACTACTGGTATCGCTTATTACCATTTTCAGCTTTTGCAAAAAAGATACAAGCGCCCAACAACAAAATACCGATACAAAATACCCGCAGTACGGTACACCATTCGCCAATGTGCCTAAAGTATCTGATGCCGCTATTTATCAGGTTAACCTGCGTGCCTTTAGCGCCGATCATAACTTTAAATCTGTAACCGCTAAGCTTGATGAAATAAAAAGCCTGGGCATAAATGTGGTTTACCTTATGCCAATATATCCTGTTGGTGTAGTTAAATCTGCAGGGGGCTTAGGCTCTCCTTATTCGGTTAAGGATTATAAAGCCATCAACACTGAGTTTGGTAACTTGGATGACCTGCGCCAGTTAGTTGATGCAGCCCACAGCAAAGGCATGGCCGTAATGTTAGATTGGGTGGCCAACCATACCTCATGGGATAATGCCTGGACAGCCAACAAAAGCTGGTATCAGCAGGACGCGAATGGCAATTTTATCCCGCCGGCGGGTACCAACTGGTCTGACGTTATCGCGCTGAACTACAGCAACAAGGATATGCGTACTGCCATGATTGATGCTATGCGCTATTGGGTGTACACTGCAAATATCGATGGTTACCGTTGCGATGCAGCAGACTTTGTTCCGCTTGATTTTTGGAAAGAAGCTAATGATGCCATGAAAGCCATCACCACCCACAAACTATTGATGCTGGCCGAGGGTACCCGCGCCGATCATTTCAAAGCCGGTTTCCAGATGGTGTACGGTATGGGTTACTACGGCAACCTGAAGAACAACGTGTTCGATAAAAATGCATCATTGTATGTTCTGCAAAACCTTAACACTACTGAGTATGCTACAGCATTGCCGGGCTCGCAGGTGGTACGGTATACCACTAACCACGATGTTTATCTGAGCGATGGCAGCCCTGTGAACATCTTTGGTGGTAAAACCGGTTCAATGGCCGCATTCTTGGTAACCTCCTACATGAAAGGTGTGCCGATGATCTATAACGGGCAGGAAGTTGGCGCTACACTTAAGATAGATTTCTTTTACAACACACCTATCGACTGGAGTACCAACCCGGATATGACCAAAGAGTATAAGGACATCCTCAACTTCCGCGCATCAAGCGATGCCGTTAAAACCGGCGATCTTGGCCTGTACAGCAGCGACGATGTATCAGTGTTCACCAAAAGCAACGATAAACAAAAGGTGTTGGTGATAGCCAACATCCGTAACGATAACAAAACCTACAACGTGCCGCCTGCGCTGGCAAACGGCACCTGGAAAAATGCTTTCACCAATGCTGCGGTAACATTAGGCAGTACTTTAAAACTACAGCCTTATCAGCACATGGTATTTGTGCAATAGATCAATTATTATTGGTTATATATTTGATTGGATCCCTTCGGCCGGCTGGCTGAGGGGATATTTCTATAAAACAAAAAACCTGCAATATTACTACTGCAGGTTTTTGCTTTATATAACTATTAACTGACCTTAGGCATTTATTTAACCAAAGCCGGGTCATACAGCTTTGTGTTTTCTTTGTGCAGGCTTTCAACCGGCATTTTTATCACTTTACGGTCGTAGGTAAGGAAACCGTTCACCTCGCCTTCAACATCAGTGGTTTGGGTATAAACCGCTGCTGATAGGCCAAGTTTTATAAGCTCTTGCAAGCGATCTGTAAAGGTGATATAACGTTTAAGCAGATCATCGCCATTCTTAAATGTCTGGTAACCCCAGTTCTTTTTTGCTTGCCAGTTATGACCGTCAACCGGCCAGCCGAGGCCGCCAAATTCACCCAATACAACGGCTGTGGTTTTACCGAAAATATCAGGACGCGGCATTGCAGGGTGCGGATAGTTATGCAGATCTACAATGTGGCCGGTGTTGTAAAAGTTACCACCGCTGGCGCTGTTCACCAGACGTGATGGGTCTTTCTTCATGGTCCACTCAGAGATCTCCACAGTTTTAAACTGGCCCCATGCTTCGTTAAACGGTGTCCATACCACTATACAAGGGTAGTTGTGTAACTCGTCCATAATAACATTCCACTCTTTGCGGTAGTAACCTTCAGACTCGGGGGTACGGGCTTTATCAGTAGCACGATCTAAAACACCCGGGCGGTTTTCCCAGCCGTTACCCAGGTCGCCGCTTGGCATATCCTGCCATAGCAGCATACCGTGCTGGTCGCAATAGGTGTAATAGCGTGCAGGCTCAACCTTAATGTGCTTGCGTATCATATTAAAGCCCATCTCTTTCAGCTTATCGATGTCATACACCATAGCTTCGTAAGTTGGCGGGGTATACAAACCATCTGGCCACCAGCCCTGATCGAGCGGGCCGTACTGGAATACAAATTTGTTGTTCAGCAACATACGTTGCACACCGTTTACATCAGGCCCAAGCGAAATTTTACGCATAGCGAAATAGCTTTTTACCTGGTCAACCGGTTTGTTGTTGCGGATAACAGCCACCTGCAGGTCATATAGGAAAGGGCTCTCCGGCGACCATAATTTAGGGTTGCCGATGTTAAGCGTAGCAGTAGCGCCTGCGTCAACTACTTGCTCATCAACACGCGTTTTACCGTCATAAGCAGTTATGCGCAGTTTATCGCCTGATTGAACGCCGGCAACATTTGCAGATACCGAAAGCGTTTTTTGATCAATATCAGGTGTTTGTTTGGTTGATTGGATGTAAGTTTTGGCAACACCCTCTAACCAAACCGTTTGCCATATACCGGTTACCGGCGTATACCAGATACCTTCGGGAGTTTTTACCTGTTTACCGCGTGGCTGCGGGCCGTCATCGGTTGGGTCCCAAACACTCACTACTATTTGCTGATCGCCGGCACCTTTAAGTGCAGCGGTAATATCAAATGTGAAAGGATCAAAGCCGCCTTCGTGCTTACCTACGCTTTTGCCGTTAACGAAAACCTCGGTGCGCCAGTCAACCGCGCCAAAATGCAGCAAAACCTGTTTGCCTTTAAGCGCGCTTGCTACCTTAAATGAAGTTTTGTACCAAAGCATACTATCTTTGCCAACAGTTTTGCCAACACCGGATAGGGCCGACTCAACCGCAAAAGGAACCAATATCTTGCCATCATATTTTGATGGGTTACCGGCTTTGGGTACGATGCTGTAATCCCAAAGGCCATTTAGGTTTTGCCAGTTGTTATCCCTAACCAATTGCGGGCGAGGGTACTCGGGAAGCGGTTTTTTCGGGTCTACTTTATCAGCCCACGGCGTGGTTATCCTGTCTTTGATAACGTGCCAGTTGCTTTGCTGGGCGTTACCGGCAAGGGCAAAAAGTAGCAGGGAAAGGCTTAAGCTAAGTCTTTTCATGGTAATAGAGTGATTTGTTATAGAAAAAATTAGGGGGTGCAGAACGGCACCCCCTTTTTAAATTACAGTGATAATTTTACCAGCGGTGAGAAGATCATATCTTCCACGCCGGCTATTTTTATACCAACACGTGCAAAAACATAGTTTTGTCCGGGTGATAGTTTGCTGGCATCAACAGCAACATTCATCGCAATGTTATTTAAACTGGTGATACTGCTGCCTGCTAAATCGGTAGCCCCGGTATTGTCGGCTACTGAAACGTATTGAGTTTTGTTTATATACAAACTCACGCGCTCAATATCCCTGGCATTTGCATCGGTAATTACCTTTTCGATGTTAAACACAGCATTAACATTGCCTCCTGCATAGGTAAGCTGAGCGTTACGCACCATGTAGAAAGGTTGTACTTCAACATCAACCGTTTGGTTGCCGGTTAAATTGATGGCAACAGTATCCCTTTTGCCTGCGCTAACTTCTTTCCATCTGAAAGGACCCTGGTTTGCCTGGATGGTAAATTTGTAATTACCGGCAAATAACAAAGTAGAGTAGCTTCCATCCTGGGCAAAGGTGCCGGAAATGGGGGCTGTTTTACCAAAACCTGGTTGGTAGAGTTGGAATGGCACTTTATTATCTTCAACGTTTACAGCTTCGCCCTGGTAAGTTAAACGTCCGTTTAACGTTATTGTGGGCGCACTGTAATTGTCTTTTTTACAACCAAAGGCCGCAACTATAAAGGTTAAAAGTATATAATGTTTTATTTTCATGACCTTTTAATTTATTGATTAGGTTGCTTAACTAATTTAGGATTAGCAGACAAAATATCATCACCAATCTGCGAATAATAGTTACCAAATTGGAAGTTGTTTGCACCGGTTACCAAACTTGGTTTAACTTCTTTAAATATCCATTTATTGTTGTTAGGGTTGCCCGGATTATAGTAGTGGTAAGGCCATAAACCAAAAGGTTGAGTATTCCTTTTATTAGCCTTTCCTATGTTACTAACAAGTTCAGCAACAGACATCTGATTGCCATCCCATACCACGTGTGCCAGTCTCCAGCGTTTCATATCAAACAAGGTATGGCCTTCAAATACCAACTCTACCCTGCGCTCATGCACTATTCTGTCAAAAGTGATCTCGGCAGCAGTAAGCGGTGTTGTAAGGCCCGCACGTGCCCTAACCTGGTTCATGTAACCGGCAGCTACGGCTGGTTGTCCTAACTCGAATGCTGCTTCGGCTGCGTTTAACAACACTTCAGCATAACGGTAACGGATAAAGTTAACATCACTACCACGGCCACGACGTCCTGAGCCTATAGTTGGATCAAGATATTTGCGGATATAAAAGCCGGTCTGCGTGCGGAATTCACCGCCATTCACAGGGCCATCTTTGCCAACTACCTGTATGCGGCCTAAGCCCGGTACTTCTTGCGTTTGCGTAGCATCGCCGCTTGTAATTACGGTACCATTACCTAATTGGTAACCGGCAAATACTTCGGTACGTTTACCTTTAAACAAGCCGTTTGGCAAAAGCACTGTACCGGCAAGCCTTGCATCCCTGTCTGCAAATATATCAAGCTGGTTGGTATAATAAATAGGATTGCCGCTTGCGTCTTTAGTGGCAATAGGTGCATAAGTATTATCCGTTTTCTCAAAAGCTTCTACAAGATTTAGTGAGGGGTTTAAGCGACCTGCATCCAAGCCTTCATCAGAAATAGAAAATGGTTGATTGTTGGTAGTAAAACCATGTGTTTTACCGCCGTTTGCTTTAAAGTCTTCAACAAAGATAGATTCTGAGCTGTTTTTATCAAGGAACAAGTTGGCGTAGTTGTCGCTAAGGTCAGGCAATTGTTTGTACAAAGAGTAACTACCCGCAGAGCCGCTGATTATCGCTTGCGCGGCAGCTAACGCTTTTGTGTAATAACCTTGCGCCAGGCTTGCCGGGATGCCTACTTCGTCGCCAGGTAACGATACCTGCGGCGTTGTAGCACCGTATTTAGCTATTGAGCCGGCGTATAGTGCTGCCCTTGCTTCCATTGCTAAAATAGAACCCCGGGTAGCTCTTGATTTATCTGTCGCGTTGAGCGAAATTAATCCTTTGATCGCCTCGGCCTCGCTAATGATAAAATCGTAAACTTCAGACTCTTTGGCGCGCGGCTTTTGCAAAATGGTGACATTGCCGGAAAAATCATAATCAAGTGGCTCTGTAATAAGCGGTACACCGCCCATCCTTTTTACCATCTCAAAATAATAGTTGGCACGTAAAAAACGTCCTTCGGCTATGAACTGGTTCTTATCATCCTCGGTAAGTTTGGTGGCCGCTGTTGCCCGCTGTATGAACAGGTTAAGATCACGAATGTACGTATAATCCCATGTGTTCCATTCACCGAAACTCCAACTGTTTCTTTGTACAAAGAATGCACTGCCATTTTCTGACGGAAAAGCCTCACTAAAGTCGACAAATGAAGCCCAACCGTTATCCAAACCCGAGAAATCTAATTGCCTGTTGTAAAGATCGCCGAGGATAGAGACAACCAGGGCAGGATCTGAAAAGGCGACATCAGAAGGAATGATCGTTTTAGGCGGGACATTCAAAAAATCGCTATCTTTTTTGCATGATACGGCGCTCAGAAGCACTATAAACACGCTTATTATACTTATTTTCTTCATTTTATTTAAGCTTAAGGGATTAATTAGAAGGTTAAATTAACACCTATGTTAAACACTTTACTCTGCGGGAATTGTAACCCGTTATCATCCGTAGTTTCCGGGTCTACCCCATACGACTTTAAGTTATCAAATGATAGCATATTATACCCGTTTACGTACACACGCGCTCTCCTGATCTTTGCTTTTTTAAGCAGATCTGCCGGTAACGTGTAGCCAATTTCTATAGTTCTTGCTCTTAGGTATTTAACGTTATGTAACCAGAACGTAGAGTTTCTTTGTCCGTCATTATTATAGCCATCATTATTCCTGTCTGCCGAGTAGCTTGAATAAGCAAACCCAGGGTTAACCCTGTTAGGCGGATACTTACCTGCTACCCAAGGGCTGTTTACGTCAAACGGATCTGAGTGGTGCCACCTGTCTGCAAAAATATTATTGAAGTTACCATTATTTTGGAATGCCCACCTTGTTTCATAATTCTGATACCAGGTATAACCTGCACCACCAGAGAAATCTGCGTGGAAATCAAAACCTTTGTATGCTGCACCAAGTGTTAAGCCAAAGTTGATATTAGGCTGTGTACCGTAACCATAACTTATTGGTCGTTCGTCATAAATATCTATTTTACCATCACCGTTTTGGTCTTTATAGATCAAGTCACCAGGCAGCACGCTGCGGTTACCTCTTTGATCCATATTTACCTTGTAGTTGTTGATCTGTTCTTGTGAGGTAAACTGGCCTAACACTTCGTAACCCCAATCAATATTAGAGTACCTGTTAACGGCAGAGTGCCGGTATTGATCCCATGAGTTAAAGAATATGGGATTGTATTGCTGCAGGTCTTTTTTCCTTGAGAAAGAGAAGTTACCACCAATATTATAATTTACATCTCCCGCGCGGCCATTATAACTTAACGCGATATCCATACCAGATTGTGCATCGCTGTTGAGATTTTCTGATGGTAGCGGATAACCAACTTCCTTAGGTAAGATCACGTCGTTTTTAACCTCTTTTAAGCCGGTACGCTTTCTGTAAAAATACTCTACAGAGCCTGATAGCTTATTGTTTAATAAGGTGAAATCAATACCTACGTTTGATATCTTACTTTTTAACCAGGATATGTTTGAGATAGCCAAGCCCTTATCGCGGGATGTTACTACGGGATTGCCATTTATAATGGCTGTGCCCGCATTGTAATTATATCCCGGCAAATATGCATAGGTATCAACGATAGTACCGTTTCCATCAGCACCTCGGTCATCCCCTAACACACCGTATGAACCACGCAGCTTAATGTCGTTAATAACGCCACTATTACCCAATAATTTCTTCATGAAGCCCTCTTCGGTTAATCTCCAACCAACCGATACGCCTGGGAAGTAACCCACACGCTTATCAGGAGCGAACAAGTAAGATGCATCGCGTCTTGCAGAAAGCTCTAAGTAGTATTTATTAGCGTAGTTGTAGTTAATACGGCCAATATAACCTACGCGAGCTTGCTTATCATCAGAGTCTTGATATTGGTCTGCTGTAGGGAAATAGATCAGCGGCAGGTTGTTAGATACCGGTGATGCATGTATCCAGTTTCTTAGATGTTGCAAGTCCAAGCGCTCAGCTACAAAAGTACCTCCAACCGTATGTTTGCCGAATGTGTTGTTGTAGTTTAACTGTAACTGAGAGGTTTTGTTGATATCCTTTATTTGCTCACGTTCTCTCCAAGGGTTAGTACTACCACCGGTAACGTCATAAGTATCAGTAGCAGGGCGGTAAGTGTAAGCTTTATAGGTGTATTCCTGATTGTTTAACAGGTAGTCCCTGAAATCATAAGAGAACAAGCCTTTTAATACCAATCCTTTCACACCGGGTATTTGATACTCTGCAAAAAAGTTTGTCAAGATAGTACGTTTATCGCTGTGATAAACACCAGATAGCGTTTTGTTAAGGAACGCGTAGTTGGATTCTGTGTGGCCTATATCGTTAAGATAAGCAGGATTATCATTAGCATATGGGCGCTCTAAAGGCGTATTCCTTAATACGGCAAATCGCGCCAGGAAATAGTCATCACCACCCGGTACACCAGGGTTTTCATAAGTTTCGATACGGCCGTTGATATTCATACCAACTTTTAAACCGTTGGCAACTTTTAACGATACGTTTGATTGGATGTTTGAGCGATCAAACTTATACTCCTTACCTAATTGCGAACTTTGGTGAAGGTTAGTTCCAGACACGTAATAATTGATGCGGTCTGTTGCGCCTGTAAAGTTTGCATTAACAGTAGTCAAAGGGGCATTGTTATTTGCTTTTAACACATAGTCGCGCCAGTTAAAGCTTTTGTAAGCAGGATCTGTACCGGCTTTGTATTTGTCAAGATCAGCTTGAGTGTAACTGGTTGATCCGTTGGTGTTAACCTGTGCTTCTGCCAAGTACCTTACGTAATCATAAGAATTTGTAGCAACATCCGGGAAACGATAAAAATTCTGTAAACCCGTGTTTACATCAACATTGATACGGCCTTCGCCCGAACCTTTTTTTGTGGTTATCACCACAACACCGCTCGCAGCACGTACACCGTAAATGGCCGCAGAAGCATCCTTCAACACCGATATACTTTCAATATCATTTGGCCCAAGGTTGTTAAATTGGCTTTGATCTTGTTGTACCCCATCAATTACAAACAGGGGAGTTCCCATGTTGCAGATCTGGATGTTGGCACCTGCACCCGGGCGGCCTTCTGATTGCCTGAAAGTAACACCCGGAATTTTACCTGCCAGGGCAGTACTCACAGTTGCGCCGGCATGTACCCTGTCAATGTCTTTAGCGGTAACACTTGCAATTGAACCCGTTATAGATTCTTTACGCTGGCTACCAAAACCGGTTACAACCACCTCTTGTAAGCTTGAGTTTTGAGCTTTAAGGCGTACTCTAATGGTTGCTTGTCCGTTTACCGGTATTTCCTGTGTAATAAAGCCTACGTAGGAAAATAATAACACTGAGTTAGCAGACGGGACGGTTAACCTGAATGCACCGTTCACATCGGTACTTGTTCCGGATTGTGAGCCCTGTACACGTACAGCAACACCGGGTAAAACAAGGCCGGTTGTATCAGTTACCACACCGGTAACTTTAACCGTGTTTTGTGCCATGGCTCCCCCAGAGAACAATAAACATGCTAAGGAGAAAACGGCGAAAGCCGCTTTTTTGTACCATTTGCCTCCTGGCCATTGCAGCAAGGCGTAGCCCAGCTGCCTGAGTAGTAGAAGTTTTCTCATATATGGTTAATAATTAAATTGGTTTACCGTGATTTTAAATGTCCCGGAGACGGGTTTTAAATCACTATGTAAAGAAAACCATTTTGTTTTCCATTGATTAACCAAATCTTCTCAATAATTGGTTAAAACGTATCATTTTTATCTGTAAGGAAAATGCTACTTCAGAATAATTATATTTGTTTGAAGCGCACCAGTTTGAAACCATTTTTACTCCTTTTATTTATTTGGCTTGCGTTGCCCGGACACAGTTCTGCGCAACCGCATTACTTTAAGCACTACCAGGTTGAGCAGGGCTTGTCACATAATACCGTTTACTGTATTATACAGGATAAGCGTGGCTTTTTATGGTTCGGCACTAAGGATGGGCTTAACCGCTTTGATGGCTATACTTATAAAACCTTCAGGCATAACCCTGCTGATAAAAAAAGCATCTCCAATAACATCATACATAAATTAAGCACTGATGAAGAAGGCAACTTATGGGTGGGTACCGATGATGGGTTGGACCGCTATAATTTCAGCAGCGAAAATTTTGACCACATTTTTCAAAGCAGCAAGGTATCGGTACGCGGCATTGCGCAGGATGAAAACAATAATTGTTGGTTTGTAACCGGCGAAGCACTTTTTAAATACAATAAAAAGACTGGTATACTTACAGATTATCTGCCGAAAAGACAATTTGAGGCCACATCCATAGCCATCAATAACGGCGGTATATGGGTTGCTACTTCTAACGGAAACCTGGAGAAGCTTAATGCCGATAACGGCACTTTTACAAGCTATAGTGTATTTGACCATTCCAAGCCAGTTGCATCTGATTTTATTGAAAAGCTCTACGCCGCAGGTGATGATAAACTATTTGTAGGGACTGCAAACCAGGGTGTAAAAGAGTTTGACTGCTTAACCGGAACTTATACAGATATTCTCACTTACAATAGCGACCATACGGAAGTGTATGTACGCGATTTTATAAAGTATAGCGAAAAGGAATATTGGATAGCAACTGAATCGGGTATATACATATATAATATCGTTACCCGTAAATGCACTAACCTTAAAAAGAATTATAATGATAAATACTCGCTATCAGACAATGCTGTTTACAGCCTTTATCGCGATAGAGAAGGCGGTATGTGGGCCGGCACTTATTTTGGTGGGGTTAATCATTATCCTAAGCAATATTCAACCTTTAATAAGTATTATCCCGATGCCGCTGAAAATACGCTAAAAGGTAATGTAGTACGCGAAATTTGTAAAGACAGGTTTGGTAACCTATGGATCGGTACCGAAGACAATGGACTTAATAAATTATCCGCCGATAAAACCACATGGACGCATTATTACCCGGGTGCAGTTAACGGCTTAACAAACAGCAACATCCATGGGCTATTAGCCAATGGCGACGAATTGTTTGTTGGTACCTTTGAGCGGGGTATGAATATATTTGATATACCCACCGGTAAGGTAAAGCAGATATTTTTAGCAGGCAGCGGGCCGAATACGCTTAAAACCAACTTCATTATCAGTTTTTGCAAAACCCGGTCGGGAACTATTTTTATAGCAACTACCAGGGGATTATATAGCTATGTTCCTGAAACGGATGTTTTTACCCTGATTGATAAATTACCTTTTTACGATTTTGTATACTCCATTATTGAAGACCATAACGGGTTATTGTGGTTAGGGACTGTTAGAGATGGTATTTACACTTACAACCCAAAAACCAATACTTCTGTTAAACTTGCTTATGACTATCCGGTAAAAGATGTTTTGCAAACTTCAACCATTAACGGAATATTTGAGGATACCGATCATAATATATGGTTTGCTACAGAAGGGCTTGGCCTTTGGAAATACAACCCGCAAAGCAAACATTTTAAATATTACAGCCTTAATAACGGCTTACCAAGTAATTACATATTTAAAATACTTGAAGATGATCATAAAAACATTTGGGTAAGCACAACACGGGGGTTGGTATCACTAAATATTGTAACGGGCAATAGCAAAACCTACACCCGTGCCAATGGCTTACTAAGCGATCAGTTTAACTATAACTCGGCGTTTAAAGATACAGATGGTACTTTATATTTCGGCTGCGTTAAGGGGATGATCAGCTTTAATCCTGCGCAGTTTAAGCCCAATAATTACGTTGCGCCTGTTTACATTACCGGTTTCCAGGTACATAATAATGAGATCTCGGTAAATGGCCCCGATTCTCTTTTGAAACAGTCTATCATTTGCGCTAAAGAGATCCGGTTAAACCACAATCAGTCGTCCTTTAGTATTGATTTTGCTGCCTTGAGTTTCGCCGCACCCGAGATGAGCCAGTACAAATACATCATGAAAGGGCTTGATAAGGGCTGGACTTACCTAAAAGCCAATCGTAAGGTCTATTTTACTCAGCTGGCACCAGGGCATTATACCTTTGTTGTAAAAGCAGCCAACAATAATGGTGTTTGGAACGATAAAGAAACGCATATCGATATCGATATCGACCCACCTTTTTGGGCCAGTATCTGGGCTTATATCTGTTATGCACTTGCTATAATAATAGGGGCTTTTTACCTGTTGCGAGAGTACCACCGCCGTACCCGCGAAAAAAATAAACGCATTATTGAGCAGTTAGAGAACGATAAGGAAAAAGAGATCTATAATGCCAAGATAGAATTTTTCACCAATGTAGCCCATGAGATCCGTACGCCGCTAACGCTGATAAAAGGGCCGATGGAGAAGGTGATGAAAAAAGCGGAAAGCCTGCCGGAGATACAGAATAGCCTCAAAACAATGGAGCGCAATACCGACCGCTTACTTGATTTGACCAATCAGCTACTCGATTTCAGAAAAACAGAAACCAATGGCTTTAGCCTTAGTTTTGTTAAAACGGATATCAATAGTTTGTTGACCGGCACTTTTCAGCAATTTAACCCGATGGCCGAGCAGCGAAATATTAATTATAAGCTAAAGCAGCCGGCCAAAACATTATACGCTTTTGTTGATGCCGAAGCCTTCACCAAGATCATCAGCAACCTGATCAGCAATGCGCTAAAGTACTGCACATCAGAGGTAGAAATAGAGTTATTGCCGCATCGTGCCAAAGACTGCTCGTTTAGCATTACCATCCGTAACAACGGCCATTTGATACCTTATGAATTGCGCGACAAGATCTTTGAACCTTTCTTCAGGATGAAAGAATCTGTGAAGGAAGTAGGTACAGGTATCGGTCTGTCTTTATCACGTTCTCTGGCCGAATTGCATAATGGCGCACTTTTTTTGAGTGAATCTTCCAACGGTTTTAATATCTTCACACTTACTTTACCTGTACACCAGGAAAAGGAATTTGACCTGCATAACACCAATGAGGTTTATGAGCAGGCTGTTGTTGTAAACCGAAGAGAAAATTTAGACTTCATGAAACCAATTATTCTTGTTGTGGATGACAATCCAGAAATACTTGATTTCATTTCAGATGAGCTAAGCGAGAAGTATGCGATACTGAAAGCACTAAATGGTAAAGAGGCACTGGATATGATCGATATTGAAAATATCCAGCTAATAATAAGTGATGTGATGATGCCGGTGATGGATGGTTTTGAGTTGTGTAAAACTATCAAAACCAATTTCGACCATAGCCATATTCCTATCATCCTGCTTACCGCAAAAAACACATTGCAGAGCAAAATTGAGGGTTTAGAGGTTGGTGCAGATGCCTATATTGACAAGCCATTTTCGCCCGAACATTTGCAGGTACAGATAGCTAACCTGCTTATCAATCGCAATAAGATAAAAGATTACTTCGCCAGTTCGCCGCAGGCTTTGTTAAAATCTATGGCTTATTCGGCGCCTGATGAGAGCTTTCTGGATAAACTGAACTCGGTTATCATAAAGCATATGCAGAACACCGAACTCGATGTGGAGCAGATAGCTAATTTTATGAATATGAGCAAGCCTACGCTTTATCGTAAAGTAAAGGCTATTTCAAACCTCACCATCAACGAGCTTATTAACATTACCCGTTTAAAAGCAGCCGCACGCCTTTTAGAAGAAGCCGACTACAAGATTTATGAGGTTGCCGCTATGGTAGGTTACAGTTCACAATCGCACCTGGGGCGTAACTTTTTAAAACAATTTGGTACCACACCTACCGAGTATCAACAAGCGAAACGTGCGGCTGCAGCTAAGTCTAAAACCGCCTAATCGGCTTTGCGGGTATGTAATTTGGTTAGGGCAAACTCACCTATCCGCCTGCCCTCGTCAACCCCATTACGGATGGATGGCATATAATGGATACCACCATAAAACCGACTTACAGATGCTTCATCAGCTGCGGCCTTAAATGATGCAAACTTCCTTACGGGCAGGTCAAACAAAGTCTCTGTTGAATCTGCAAAGGCAAACTTATCCCCAAACAATTTTGACATCACCACTGCTGATGCGTTAGATACTACGCTATGCCCGCTGGTATACTCGGGGAAGGGCGGTGTTTGCAATAGCGGCTGCCATCTTTCATCAATGTATTCGTTAATGTAGGTTTCAGGGCGTATCACCTTGCTTTTGTATTTCTCATCCCAGCAATTGATAAAAGCATCAGCTATAACCACTGAGAGGCAAGCGTATGTTTCGGCAGTTTGAACATAATTAGCTTTGGCTTTGCGGCAAACCTGTGCAGCAATATTTATCCAATGGCCGCCCGGCGAGATTTTCTTGATAGCAAACATGGTATGCCCGTTAGTATTTACCTTAAAGGGATTATCGTCCCAGAAACTGGCAATGGCACGCTGCTCATCGTTTAAGTTATTACCGGCAGTTTGTACATCTTTTGCCAATGTATAAAAATAGCTTGTTGGCTTGGTGGAAAAGTCCATGGCATGGGCGGGTTTAAACTGCTGTGCCGAATCTAACAGGAAAGGCCTTATCTCGTTCCAGTGTGGCTCAACACCTTTCATGTAGGCGGGTGGAGTTGGTTTCCAGGTAGCGGCATCGGTTTGGACATCATACCGGGCTAATGTGCGAGTGTGTTTATAATTATCCTTTCCTGCCCATTTGATAATATGATCGGCCACCAGTTTACCGTAATCAAGTGAGTTTTGGTAAACATCATCAGGCATACCGGTATCGCGAAATTGCTGCAGGATGTCATCATGAAACTTTTCTATCCGCCCTTCAGACATTACCAGTATCTTACCAACAATCAGTATAGCATGCGATGCAGCCAGCGAATAACAGTAAGTTTTACCTTTTTCGGGCTGGGGGATGCTGTCCAAACCTTTTAATTGCTTACCTAACGATACGAATTTCTTATCACCATGAAGCGCCGCTTCATATCCCGCAACGCTGATATAAGCATAAATGCGACTTGCTACCGGCGGCGAATAAATATCGCGCACCATTACATCCGTTACCTGCCTTACAGAACGGTGGATAAACGCAGGGTCTTCGGCTTTTTTTTGCCATTGTTTGTCGGTGTTTTTACAGGCGCAGAAACACAATGCAACGGTTAGTAGAGCATAAAATATTCTCATGATATCAAAAGCAAAATAATTGGTAGCAGCCGGGCAGCCGCGCTTTAAAGCTAACAGTAAATAATTTAAGCCCAATAGGTGTGATACAATTTCACCAAGTTTTGATAAGATTTGCAGAAATGCTTATCTTGAAAATGAGTTTCTTTACAAGCATATACAGGAAATTAGGCTATTAATTTCCGGCATTATAAACCAATAGATCTCGCATTGCGAAACCTGATTAATTTTAATTACACAATGTCTGCAAGGCAATTAATATACTGCGCTCTTATAGCTTTTGTTTGCGCCGGTTGTGGCAGCAACGATAACAAATCAACACTTTTTAAGCTGCTTGATCCATCAAAAACAGGAATTGAGTTTAAAAATACCATCACAGCGAGCGATAGCATTAATATACTGAACCACCCTTACCTATACAATGGAGCGGGTGTAGGGGTAGGCGATTTTAATCATGATTCGTTGCCCGATATTTATTTTGCAGGCAACCAAGTGCCGGGCAAAATGTATCTTAACAAAGGCAACCTCAAATTTGAAGATGTTACATCAACCGCAGGTGTAGATGGTGGCGGCAAATGGTGCGCAGGTGTATCTGTTATCGATATCAATAACGATGGCTGGCTGGATATTTATGTTTGTGCATCGTTTAAAAGCGATCCGCAACTGCGCAAGAATCTACTCTACATAAACCAGGGGAATAATAAAGATGGGGTGCCAACCTTTAAAGAATCGGCAGCGGCTTATGGCCTGGCGGATACCGGTTACAGCACGCAAGCTATCTTTTTTGATTACAACCACGATGGTCTGCTGGATATGTATCTGCTAAATAACTTCTTGGGTAAAAGCACGCCTGTGGCCTATCGCCCAAAAATTACTGACGGCAGCGCCGAAAACAACGATCGCCTTTACCGCAACAATGGCAACAATACCTTTACAGATGTATCAAAAGAAGCAGGTATCCTGATAGAAGGCTTCGGCAACTCGGTATCGGTTAATGATTTTAATAATGATGGCTGGCCGGATATCTACGTAGGTAACGATTTTATCTCTAACGATGTGCTGTGGATCAATAATAAGAACGGCACTTTTACTAATCGCGCGGGTGAATATTTTAAACACACCGGCTGGTCTGTAATGGGTTCTGATATGGTGGACATCAACAATGATGGCCTGCCTGATCTGGTATCGCTTGAGATGTTGCCGGAAGGAAACCTGCGCAAAAAAACCATGCTGATGGGCGATAATTACATCACCTATATCAACAATGCCAAATACAAGTACGAACATCAGTACATCCGCAACGTAATGCAGTTGAACCAGGGGCAAGGTGCAGACGGCCAAACCCGTTTTGCCGATGTAGCATTTATCGATAGCATTTACCAAACTGATTGGAGCTGGACGCCGCTTGTTGCCGATTTTGATAACGACGGCTACCGCGATATGATGATAACAAACGGCTATCCGCGCGATATTACCGACCTTGACCATGCGCTGTACACCAACGGCCAGGGCCGTACCGTGCAGGAAAACACAACGCTTGCTGCCGCTGATTCCTTCCCGGTAGTGAAGATTGCCAGCTATGCATTCCGCAATAAAAAAGGAACAGGTTTTAGCGATGTATCAAAAAATTGGGGTATAACCAAGACTACTTTCTCCACCGGAGGGGCTTACGCTGATCTGGATAATGACGGCGACCTTGACTTGGTGATCAATAACATCAACGATGATGCTTTCTTATACGAGAACACCACGAATACCAAGAACGCTGCGAAACGCGCATCAAACTTCCTCACGCTTAAGCTAAAAGGCGATGCCAAAAACCTTGATGGTATAGGTGCAACCTTGCGTATTTATTACAACGGGCAACAGCAGTTTTATGATCAGCAGCCATCTCGCGGATATATGAGCACGTTTGACAACCGAGTGCATTTTGGCTTGGGTCAAGTTTCGGCAATCGATTCTTTACGAATTCGTTGGCCGGATGGCAGTACCCAACTGCTTAAAAATATTAAAGCAAATCAAACAATTACGCTCAGTCGTAAAGATGCATCAGGCAGCTATCCCCCTGGCATACCGCAATTGTTTAAACCGGTATTTACATCTGTAGCCGATCAATTAGGTATCAAATATCTGCACAAGGAAAAGGATGCTATTGATTACAATATTCAGATCACATTGCCGCACAAGCTCAGCCAATATGGCCCCGCTATTGCCGTTGGTGATGTAGACAATAACGGCTTTGATGATTTCTTTGTTGGTGGCTCCGCTGGCAACAAAGGCGTGTTTTTTATGCAGGGAGCCAATGGTAAATTTGCCAAAGACAGCACCCGCTTTATTGGCGAAGATTACAAGGACGAAGAAGATATGGGTGCCTTGCTTTTCGATGCCAATAATGACGGTTTCTTAGACCTCTACGTGGTAAGCGGCAGTTATGAGTTTAATAAAGGAAATACAGCTGCGCAGGACAGGCTCTATTTCAATAACGGTAAAGGTAAATTTACCCGCGATTATGCCGCCATCCCTGTTGATTACGATAATGGCTCGTGCGTGCGCGCAGCTGATATTGATGGCGATGGCGACCTGGATCTGTTTGTAGGCGGCAGATCGGTATCGGGCGCGTATCCAACCTCGCCGGTAAGTCGTATCCTTATTAATAACAATGGTAAATTTACGGATGCAACGACAACCCTTTGCCCGCAGCTTAAACGAGGTGGCATGATCACCGATGCCCTATGGTCTGATTTTGACGGCGATGGCCGCCCTGACCTGGTAGCAGTAGGTGAGTGGATGCCGATCACTTTCTACAAAAATACAGGCAAAGGCTTTGTAAACGTAACACCAAAAACAGGGATAGATAGCCATGTTGGCTGGTGGAACAGCATCACAGCAGGTGATTTTAATAACGATGGTAAGATAGATTACGTTGCAGGTAACCTGGGGCAAAACTCAAATTTTAA
>JAESTD010000287.1 GCA_016763755.1 Mucilaginibacter sp. | reverse complement strand
TGATGATTGTCCTTTTGAATAAGATGGCGGCGGCGGGTAGCCATGGCTAACCACTAAACCATCACCCTGGCCTTGTACACCGTGGCAAGGCGAGCAAAAAGTTGTGAATAGTTTTTTACCTTCTTCAATGTTGGTTGAGGTAAGTGGCAGCGGGTTTTTAACCTCGGTGCTTGCCAACTGATATCCTGCTGTATTGTTAGGGTAATCAAACTTTTTAAAGCCTACCGGTATAGTACCTGCAGGTGGGGTTTGCGCAGTTTGACCATTCTTGAAGTTATCGTTGGCCTGGTCATACTCGTAAGCCTTGTGCTCGTACATATTGGGAGCATATTCCCAGCCGGTGCTGCGTTTATCTTTGCATGATGTAAGTACAATCGATGCAGCAATAACGAAAGCCGTTGTGCCCAATATTTTAATTTTATTCATAGCTAACATATTTCCTTTCGTTATGCTTCACTTCTACAGCGCCTGCTTCTTTTAACAAATTAGTTATATCATCATGCGGGATGTTACCTTTTGCATCAACCGCAATAATAAAACGGTCATCAGTTGCACGCAGGTCCATAACACGTGGTGCACGGCCAGGGAAAAGGTGCGTAGCTGCAAAAAAGGTCAAGGTCATACCAAATGCGGTGAACAGGATCGTCCACTCAAACATAAATGGAATAAAATCCGGCATCGCAAAGCTTGGTTTACCACCAATGTTCTGAGGCCAGTCGCCTACCAACGTATAATAAACGATGCTGGTAATAACAGTTAGACCAAGGCAACCGAAGCAAAATGCTGCATAACCTAAGCGTGAATCTTTAACACCCATTTTAGCCTCGATACCGTGTATCGGCATTGGTGTGTAGATATCATAGATAGGTACGCTATTTTTTTGTAAGTTGGTGATACCCTGCATCATATCATCAGGATCATCAAAACAGCCCAATATAATTTTAGTCTTGCTCATTTTTATACGTTTTCGTAGTCAGCCATATCCACGCTGTCATACTTGGTTAACGACTCTTTGTAGTACTGAACTTCTGCCGGCTCTAAGTGACCCTCTTTAATTTGTTTCATCTTAGCTTGCTCTGATGCTGTTTTCAGTAATAGTTTCACCTCGGCGATAGCTACTGAAGGTAATACGCGGATGAACAACAAGAACAAGGTGAAGAATACACCTATAGATCCGATAAATACGCCTACGTCAACCCAGGTTGGGTAGAACATAGCCCAGCTTGAAGGGATGTAGTCGCGGTGCAATGAGGTTACGATGATCACGAAACGCTCAAACCACATACCGATGTTCACTACAATTGAAAGTGCCCATGAGAATGGAATGTTTCTGCGCAGTTTGCTTGACCAGAAAAGCTGCGGAGAAATTACATTACAGCTCATCATACTCCAGTATGCCCACCAGTACGGACCGGTAGCACGGTTAATGAAAGCGTATTGTTCGTATTCTACACCAGAGTACCAAGCAATAAAGAACTCGGTGATGTAAGCCACACCCACAATTGAACCTGTTAATAAGATGATCTTATTCATTGATTCGATGTGGAACATGGTGATGTAGTTCTCTAAACCTAATACTTTACGGGTTACCAATAACAGGGTTTGCACCATGGCGAAACCTGAGAAGATAGCACCCGCAACGAAGTATGGAGGGAAGATGGTAGTGTGCCATCCCGGTTCCAATGATGTAGCAAAGTCAAATGATACAATGGTGTGTACCGAAAGTACCAGTGGTGTTGAGATACCTGCCAGGATAAGTGACACGGTCTCGAAACGCTGCCATGTTTTTAACGAACCTGTCCATCCGAATGAAAGGATAGAGTAGATACGGCGGCGTAAGCCTTTAGCGCGGTCGCGGATCGAAGCGATATCTGGCAACAAACCGGTGTACCAGAATAATAATGATACAGAGAAGTAAGTTGAGATCGCGAACACGTCCATCATCAGCGCCGAGTTCCAGTTTACCCAAAGTGAACCGTACTGGTTTGGCAGTGGTAATGTGAAGTAAGCTAACCAAGGGCGGCCCATGTGAGCTACAATGTATGTAGCGGCACAAATTACCGCGAAGATGGTCATCGCCTCTGCAGAGCGGTTGATGGAGTTACGCCAGTTTTGGCTAAATACCAATAGTACCGCAGAGATCAACGTACCGGCGTGACCAATACCTACCCACCATACGAAACCGGTGATATCCCATGCCCAGCCTACAGTTTTATTTAAACCCCACTCGCCCAAACCATACCAAAAGGTTAAGCTGATGGATACTACCCATAACATAGCGCCTAATGCAGATACGATGAAGCCGATCCACCAGGCTTTGTTTGGTTTATTTTCTACAGGTAACAAAATTTCGTCAGTGATGCGGGCATAGGTCATGTCCTTGCCTGTCATTAACGGTTCCCTGATTATCGATTCATGATGATGAGCCATATTTTGTTATATATCTCGTTGTAAAAATTAAGCCAATGATTCAGTTCCTGTGTTTCTTACTTTCACCTGGTAACCAATGCCCGGCTGTACGTTAAGCTCCTCAAGTACGTAGTAAGTTCTTTCGCTTTGCAGTGCTTTGTACACTTCAGAGTTTTTATCGTTACGGTTACCGAAGATGATAGCGTTTGCAGAGCAGGTTTGCTGACAAGCCATTTTGATCTCGCCATCTTGCAGAGGGCGTTTTTCCATTTTAGCTTTCAGTTTACCGGCTTGGATACGTTGTACACACATTGAACATTTCTCCATTACACCACGGAAACGGGTAGTAACGTCTGGGTTTAACACAAGTTGAGTATGTTCGTTGTTCAGGTAGTTATCAAAACGTGAGTCGTTCCAGTAGTTGAACCAGTTGAAGCGACGTACTTTGTACGGACAGTTGTTTGCACAGTAGCGTGTACCCACACAACGGTTGTAAGCCATCTGGTTTAAACCTTCTGATGAGTGTACAGTTGCTAATACCGGACATACCGTTTCGCACGGAGCGTGGTCACAGTGCTGGCAAAGCATTGGTTGGTGAACTACAGTTACGTTGCTGAAATCTTCCAGTTTGGCGATTTCTTTCTCTTTGGTAACCATACCTGTACGTTCGTCTGCTTTGGCAGTACCATTTTCGGCAAAGCTATAGTAACGGTCAATACGGATCCAGTGCATCTCGCGGCGACGGCCAACTTCTTCTTTACCTACAACAGGTACGTTGTTCTCAGCGCTACAAGCAATCACACAAGCACCACAACCGGTACATGCGTTAAGGTCGATAGCCATTACCCAGTCATAAACAGGGCGCGCGTGGATACGATCTTCGTTAGTATTTTCCCAAAGGTCATATTTCTTATGCTCGCCTTCTTCTTCGCCTTTACCAGCCTCAGGGTTTTTCTTGTACTCAGCAAAAGTAGTTTCGCGGATTACATTACGACCCTCGTAAGAGTGGTGGGTTTGGGTTTGTGAAAGCGGGAAAGTATCACCTGTAGCCTCTATAGTAGCTTGTGCAGTGGTTTGGAATGTACCGTTCAGGAAACTATAGAAAGGGAATGCGTTTTTACCTACGTTATCACCTACTTTACCTGCAGCTGTGCGGCCGTAACCAACAGCGATAGATATTGTATCAGGAGCCTGGCCCGGTTGCTCAAGTACCGGAAGCTCAACAGTGTAACCGTTTGCAGTAACTTTAACTACACCAAACTCATCTAAACCTAATTTCTTAGCATCAGATGGTGCCATGGCCACAAAGTTGTCCCAGGTAACTTTTGATACCGGATCCGGCAACTCTTGTAACTAAGGGTTGTTTGAGCGTTTACCATCGCGCATTGCGTTGTTCTGGTAAACTTGTAACTCAACTTTTTTACCTGCTAAGCTTACGCCTTCACCAAGTTTAGCGCTTTGGCTGAAAATGGTTTGAGCAACAGCATTTAGATCAAGGCTAAAGTTATAAGTACCGGCTGCAACAGGTGCTGCTTTCACGAAACCTGTTTGTAACAAAGTTTCCCAACCAGCCTGGCCAGATAAACCGCCGATAGCCAATAATTTTGTATTCCAGTTGTTACGTACGTAAGTGTAGTAATCTTTGGCTGTGTTATCGCTCCACACCAAAAGGCTTGTTTCTGCCTGGCGGGTGTTGTAAACCGGGTTAATAGCCGGCTGGATAACAGTGTAATAACCTTCGATAGCGCTATCATCACCCCATGATTCAAGGTAGTGGTGGTTTGGCGCTACTACGTTACAAAGAGCAGCAGTTTCATCTGCATGATCTGAGAAAGATACTTTTAAACGTACTTTCTTTAATGCATCTGCAACAGCAGCTGATGAATGGTAATCATAAGCAGGGTTAGCATCTAAGAAGATAGCTGCACCTACATTACCACCTTTTGCAGCAGCGATGAAATCAACAATATCGCTATCGTTACCGGCGTACTGGCGAGATGGGTTATCCAGATCGATAGTAGTACCGTAGCTACCCAACAACGAGTTGATAGCGTTAACCAATACTTGTGTAGCTACATCGTTTGAACCGCAAACAACCAGTGCGTGGCCTTTAGCTGCAACTAATTCTTTTGCTACAAGCGTAACAACTTTATCGGCATTAGCCGTAGTCAATTTCTTAGAACCCGGTAAAGTAGTACCGCTGATAGCGTTGTACAGGTTTACCAAAGCAGGGCCTTCTTCTGAAGGTTTGATAGCCACGCGCACATCGGCGTTGGTACCTGTCATGCTCATACCGCTCTCGAATTGGATGTGACGTGACATCTTTTTCTCTTCAAGCGATTTTAAATTCCTGTTTGATACATACTGGCGGGTAAACTCCTCGCCTGAGATCCATGTACCCAGGAAATCAGCACCGAAGCTTACGATAACGTCAGCTTTATCAAAGTTATAGTGTGGCAATACGGCTTTACCAAAGCTGTTTTGGTTTGCTTTGATGATACCTGTATATGATACTGCATCATACGTTACGTGTTTTGCAGTAGGGTATTTTGTAATAAAATCAGCAATTACAGCTTGTGTAGATGGGCTTGATTTTGTCGCTGTTACAATGCTGATGGTTTTGCCTGCTGCCGCTACTGCTGCAAGTTCGGTTTTTACAAAAGCATCAACTTGTGGCCACCCGCTGGTTGAACCATTGATCATTGGGTCCTGCACACGGTTAGTGTCATACAGATCAAGCACTGAAGCCTGGCCTTGTGCACTTAAACCACCTTTTGAAAGCAGGTCGTTAGGGTTACCTTCAACTTTGATAGGGCGGCCTTCGCGGGTTTTAACCAGGATGGCGTTACCTTCAAAAGTAGAAGTATAATAGTTAGCTATACCCGGGGTAACCTCTTCAGGTTTCACCAGGTAAGGGATTGATTTGTGTACAGGTACTTTTTGGCAAGCTGCTAAAGTAACGGCACCCACACCAAAGCCTAAAGCTTTTAAGAAATCGCGGCGAGGGGTTTTTGCTGATAAGCCACCACCGCTAAGCACTTCCTCGATAGGAATTGGCTCAGCAAATTCGTGTTTATTTTTCTCAACAAATTCTGGCGTGCTGTTTAGTTCTTCTAAACCTTTCCAGTATTTTTTATTGCTATCCATTTAAGTTATATAAACTGTAATGTACGTTCTTGATAAATATTAATAGTGACACTTAGCACACTCAATACCACCCAATACTGCGGCAGTAACTTTCTCGCCTTTCTTGATCTTATCATGAGCAGCAAGTATGCTATCGTAGTAAGCGTTGCCTTTACCGTTAACTTCGGTACGTTTGTGGCACTGGATACACCATTTCATGGTTAATGGAGAGTATTGATAAACCTCTTTCATCTCCTGAACCTGACCGTGACAAGTTTGGCATTTGATACCACCAACTTTAACGTGTTGTGAGTGGTTAAAATAAGCCAAATCAGGTAGGTTGTGGATACGTACCCACTGTATTGGTTTAGCTTTAGTGCTATCGTATTTAGCTGTGTTTGGATCATAACCCAATGCATCATAGATCTTGTGGATCTCTTCAGATTCGGTTTTAACTGATTTGTGGCAGTTCATACAAATGTTCAATGAAGGGATTGAAGCATTTTTACCTTTAAACGCCGCCACGTGACAGTACTGACACTCAATTTTCATTACACCTGCGTGTAACTCGTGCGAGTATTTGATAGGCTGTACCGGCTGATATCCCTGGTGAACATTGGTGTTCCACAAGGTTACCCACTGCCAGCTACCCATTGCTATGGTGCCGCAAACCACTATAAAGAATACCAGTTTTTTGTTTTTGATTAGCTTTTTAAAGATGGCAGAACGGTCAGCTTTTGCTTTCTCTTCTTCCTCGTCCTCTTCAACTAAAGCAACGCCACCTTTATTAAGCAATAAACGCTCAAGTGTGCCGATAACTTTGTTTAAAACAAGGATAACGATGAATGCGATTACAATAACGCCGATCAAACCCCAAACAACAACTGAGCTTGGGCCTTTGTCTTCTGCAGTTTCACCACCGGTAGCCGGTTTAGGTGCTGACTGGATTTTCTTCCACTCGGTACGTACGTAGGTGATAACGTTGCTTACGTCTGCATCGCTAAGATCTTCAAACGCGGTCATCGGGGTACCGTTAAATTCGTTGAAGATCTTAACTGCCTTAGGGTTTTTAGCGGCAACAAGCGCCTGGCTATTTTGAACCCACTTGATCAGGTAAGCGTCGTCAGTTTCTTCTGTAAGCTGCGGACCTAAGGCCGGGCCGGTCATACGCGTCTCTATTTTATGACACGCCGTACACTTGGCTTTAAATATGGCTTCACCTTTTGCAGCGTCTGCCTGCGCATGGGCGTTAAACCCTGCAGCAACCAAACCGGCTACCAGTAAAACCGACCTTGAAAACTGTTTAAGAATCAATGAGATATTTCTCATAAAGTGTATTTATGCTAAATAATTTTTATTTTAAGTGTTAAACCGTAGTTGTGATGTATGTTTTAGCCACTTTTTCAGGCACAAAAGTATAACTTTATACAGTATCGCTGACAATTTAATGACAGCAATATTTAATTTATAATCGTTCTAAATTGAACTGAAAACCCCTTAAAATTTGCGTAAATGGCTTTTTTAATATCTAACTGATTTTTAATCAGAAAAATGGGTGTTGCCACTCATTTTAACATCTCAAATATTATTTTATCATCTGTAAGGCGAGTGTTAATACAGTAAATAATATTGTAATGTTTTACGCAGAAAGGCTGCAAGGCCGCATCAAGCAGCTTTTATTAAGATTTTTAAACAACAAAGCCCTTAAAAATTTAAGGGCTTTGTTGTTGGCATTTATTGGCCTAATATCCAGGCGAAGATGAGCGGAGCTACAATCGTAGCATCACTTTCTACAATAAATTTAGGTGTATCTATATCAAGCTTACCCCAAGTAATTTTCTCGTTTGGCACTGCGCCTGAGTATGAACCGTAAGAGGTAGTAGAGTCTGATATCTGGCAGAAATAGCTCCAGAACGGAATATTTTCCATTTCCATATCCTGATAAAGCATTGGCACAACACAGATAGGGAAATCGCCGGCAATGCCGCCACCTATCTGGAAGAAACCTATACCCTTGCCTTCTGAGTTTTTAACGTACCAATCTGCCAACCAAGCCATATACTCGATACCGCTTTTCATCGTAGTGGCTTTTATTTCGTTTTTGATCACGTATGATGCGAAGATGTTGCCCATGGTTGAGTCTTCCCATCCTGGTACCACGATAGGCAGGTTGCGCTCGGCAGCGGCCAGCATCCACGAGTTTTTAGGGTCTATCTCGTAGTATTGCTCCAGTTCGCCACTCAGCAATATTTTGTACATGTACTCATGCGGGAAATAACGCTCGCCTGCGGTATCAGCATCTTTCCATATTTTGTGGATGTGCTTCTGTAAACGGCGGAAGGCTTCTTCCTCGGGGATACACGTATCAGTAACGCGGTTGTAGTGGTTCTCTAACAAGTCCCACTCATCCTGCGGACTCAGATCGCGATAGTTTGGCACACGTTTATAGTGCGAGTGTGCTACAAGGTTCATGATATCTTCTTCAAGGTTGGCACCTGTACAAGAGATGATGTCAATTTTTCCCTGGCGTATCATTTCGGCAAGCGAAATACCTAACTCGGCGGTGCTCATTGCTCCGGCAAGTGTAACCATCATTTTTCCGCCTTCGGTAAGGTGGGTTTCGTAACCTTTGGCAGCATCTACCAAAGCTGCTGCGTTAAAATGCAGGTAGTTTTTCTCAATAAACTGAGAAATTGGGCCTTTTGCTGTACTCATTTTATTCCTCTAAAATTATTTTGCAAAAGTAGCTATTTTGCGCACACCTGAATTTTAAATTACAAATTCAGTCAAAACAATGCCTTAACATTTACCTTTACGGCATATACCTCATGAAAAGACATTTATTAACCATAGCTCTCGTACTGATCTTCGCCCCTGCTTTTGCCCAAACCAAGTTGCTGCCAAAGTTTATCCGCCGGATGTATTTTGAAAAAGATACTACCAAACGCCCAAGTTTTGTACTGTTGCCGGTGTTAAGCTCGGCTCCCGAGACGGGTCTGGAGATCGGTGGTTCTGGCCTGTATTCTTTTTACACCGATACCACTAATGCCTACACCCGCGTATCAAATATATTTGCCTACGCTACCATTACCACCAAAGGCCAAAGCAGATTAAACTTAAGCAGCAGCTATTGGACGCCCGGCAACCGTTACCATTTTACAGGTGCCATTAACTACATTAATTTTCCGTTTGATTTTTACGGCATAGGCAACAATACCGCTAAAGCCGATGCAGATCGCTTGGGTCAAAAACGCCTGCGACTTACTTTATCTGCCGAGAAAAAGTTTGGCGATCATATCTACGCCGGTCTTGTGGGTGGCGGATATTACTATCGTTTTGATGATAAAGAAGTTGGTGGCCTCTACAGCACCGACGCCACCATCGAAGGCAAAGGCGGCGGCAATATCCTGTACATCGGCCCTACCCTGATATTTGATAACCGCAACAACAACACCTATACCACCAAAGGCACGTTGTTTACCAGCTATTTCAATTTCATGAACGGTATTGGTGCCAACAGCGGCTATCACGGTGGCTTGCTCAATCTTGAGGCTTCACAATTCTTTAGCTTGGGTAAAAAGTTAGTCTTGGGTTTCAATGTTCAAAGTCAGAACCTTACCGGCAGCGCTTCGCCGTTTTACCTGCTACCCGCCATGGGCAGCGATGAACTGATGCGCGGCTACTACAACGGTCGTTTCCGCGACCGCAACTATTTGGCAGGCCAAACCGAATTACGCTACCGCTTTAGCGAACGTTTCGGCATAGTTGGTTTTGCCGCTACAGGCGAAGTATTCAATAAAGATTTCGACATCGATCACCTTAAACCCAACTACGGCGGCGGACTGCGTTATTTCTTTGACGTGCAAAAAGGCCTCAGCGTACGCATTGACTACGGCGTTGGCGAAAAACGCCCCGGCGAAAGCAGGCAAAGCGGTGTGTATGTGGGTTTGGGGGAAGCGTTTTAGAGGATAAAAAACATATCATTGCGAGCGTAGCGTGGCAATCTCAAGGACAAGCACGTTTAATCTGCTTATGAGATTGCCACGTCGCTGTCGCCCCTCGCAATGACATGGTAGGTAATAAAAAGCGCCGTGGTTTTCATCACGGCGCTCTATGAAAACAAAAAATGTCATTTCGAACGAGGTACGAGGAGAAATCTTCTGCGCTGTAAATATCGCTTTTAGAAGATTTCTCCTCGCTGTCGCTCGTTCGAAATGACAACGTGCTTTGAATTCTTAAAGAAGCAGTCTTGTATCTTGACTCTAACTTCTTGATTCTCTTAAACTATCTCCAGCTCTTATACTGATTGATCAACCCGTTGGTTGAAGAATCGTGGCTGGTAACATCGGCATCGTCTTTCAATTCGGGCAGGATCTTGCCGGCCAGTTGCTTGCCTAATTCAACACCCCATTGGTCAAAGCTGTATATATCCCATATAACACCTTGGGTAAATATTTTATGCTCGTACATGGCTATCAATGATCCTAACACGCGCGGGGTTATCTTTTTCACCAGGATAGAATTGGTTGGGCGGTTACCTTCAAACACTTTAAATGGTGCTATCTGGGCAATCTCCTCTTCGCTCTTGCCTGCTTTTTTTAGTTCATCAATTACCACTTCTTCAGTTTTACCATTCATCAGGGCTTCGGTTTGTGCAAAGAAGTTCGACAATAGCATCTGGTGATGCTCGGCAAGCGGGTTGTGTGATTGTGCTGGTGCTATAAAATCGCAAGGGATGAGTTTAGTCCCCTGGTGTATCAACTGGTAAAACGCATGCTGGCCGTTTGTACCGGGCTCGCCCCATATAACCGGACCCGTTTGGTAGTCTACATGTTTGCCGTTACGGTCTACATGTTTACCGTTACTTTCCATATCTCCCTGTTGGAAATATGCTGCAAAACGATGCAGGTATTGATCATACGGAAGGATCGCCTGTGTTTCGGCCTCAAAGAAGTTGTTATGCCATATACCAACCAATGCCAAAATGGCCGGCAGGTTTTGTTCGATAGGTGCGCTTTTAAAATGCTCGTCCATTGCATGTGCGCCATCGAGCAGTTCGATAAAGTTGTCGTAACCGATGCTTAGCACAATCGACAAGCCGATTGCGCTCCACAAAGAGTAACGGCCACCAACCCAATCCCAAAACTCGAACATATTGGCGGTATCAATACCAAATTCAGATACGCCTTTGCTATTGGTCGACAGCGCTGCGAAGTGTTTAGCAACATCTTCCTGTTTACCACCTGCCTTAATAAACCAATCGCGTGCGCTATGGGCGTTGGCCATAGTTTCTTGCGTGGTGAAGGTTTTTGAAGCGATAAGGAACAAGGTAGTTTCGGGGTCTACTTCTTTCAACGTTTCTACTATATGCGTTGCATCAACGTTTGATACAAAATGCAGGTCCAGGTGGTTCTTGTATGGCTTTAGGGCCTCGGTTACCATTACAGGGCCAAGGTCTGAGCCACCTATACCGATATTCACCACATCAGTAATCGCTTTACCGGTATAACCTTTCCATGAACCGGAAATGATCTTCTCGCTAAAGTCTTTCATCTGCTGCAGCACACGGTTCACATCGGGCATTACATCTTTGCCGTCAACCAAAATTGGCGTATTGCTGCGATTGCGCAAAGCAATATGCAATACCGGGCGACCTTCTGTAACATTTATTTTTTCACCGCTGAACATCGCTTGTATTGCCTCATTTAAGCCACACTCGCGTGCCAACTGTATCAAAAGGGCTATAGTCTCATCATCGATGCGGTTCTTTGAATAATCAAGTAAAATATCTTCAAACTGAAGCGAAAACTTCTCAAAACGTTCACTATCAGCTTCAAAAAGTTCTTTCAGGCTTTTAGCTACAATATCAATGTAGTGGTCAGTAAGATACTTGTACGCCTGGGTTGAGGTAAGATCAATATTTGGCAACATAATTGGAATGAGTTTTAACAAATGTAATAAGATAAACCAAGGCGAGTAACCAAAGTTTTTAATTGCGTTTAAAGCTTACATCAGTATGGCATACTTAGTGTTCAGCACACACTCATCAATTGTCATATTAATAAAATATTAGCCGATACTTTACGACGACACCTTGGGTGTGGCAAAATTTTTGTCCTAACTTTAAGGAGATTAAGAAATTGTAATGATTTTATAAATCTGCCATTAACACATAAAACAATGTTTGAAAAACTCTTTATGCTTGTAAAAAATAACGCCGGCAAGGCTGTTATTAACAATCCGGAAATTCAGGAGAAAGACCGCGATGCCGTAATGAATGATGCCTCAAGCTCTATCATCGAAGTTTTAAAGAACCAGATGGATAGTGGCAAACTGAAAGACCTTGTAAAGTATTTCCAATACCCGGGCATTTACGAAAATCCGCTTATTGATAGCGCCGTTAATCGCTTTACCAATAAGCTAAATAACTATTACAATATCACTATTGAAAAAGCAACGCAGATTGCCAATGACCTGATCCCGCCTGTGATGCAGGAAATGATAAAACAATCTAAGCAGGAAGAGCAAAACAATGATTTTAATTTAAAAGCTCTGCTTAGCAAGCTAAACGGCAATATGGATATTGGCCCATTGCTTAGTCAATTACAGATAGCGTAAACGAGTTTTATATTAAGTAAGAAAGCCGGATGCTGATGCATCCGGCTTTCTTATTTATCGCATTTTGCGCTATAAAGAAACTTTAAGTTTACAGCTAATTTTAACCTCAAGGGCACCCTAAAAAATATTTTGTAAACATTTGCAAACCAGGTAAATATAAATGTATATTTACCATACAGCCCCCGAACTGACATATTATAAATTCACGTTTATTTAAAATAAGTTATTCGACATGAAAGCAGTTAACAAAGTGCAGGACAAAAACACCTCTATGGGTGTTGTTTCAGACAAGAACACTTCAATGGGGAAATTAGCTTCAGCTGCCATCAAACCGGCAAACGAGGTTAAAAACATATTAGATCCATCAGCCAATAACAACCAGCAGCAGGCTTAACCCATTCTAAAGTCTTTACATAATTGCCGTTTGGTAAGATGTATAAAATCGTATGTGATACCGTATGGTTAAAGTTTGCTATTGCCTGATTTTTTTTATTTTACTATCCGTAACTGCCCACGGCCAAACCGACGCGGCAAATAAATTACGGCAACAAATAGCACTGCAGAAGAACGATACTACAGAAGTTGAACTTTTGCGGAAGCTTAGCCTGCAAATACAAGCTACCAAACCCGATAGCGCACTTGTTTACGCCCAGCGGGGATTAGAACTTGCGCGTAAACTTTCTTTTAGGAAAGGTGAGGCTAACTGCATGAACCGTATTGGTGTTGTGCTATGGAAAAACGGCAAATACGACCTTGCCTTGTCTTTCCTGCTCAATTCATTAAAGATAAGAGAAGAACTGGATGACCGCTTAGGTATGCTAAAAAGCCTAAGCGACATAGGTATTGTGTATTCTGATCAGATGGATAACGTGAAAGCGCTCTCTTATCACTTTAAAGCAAAAGCCCTCGCCGAAGGCCTGAACGATAAAATGCGCCTCGGCATCATATTGGCGAATATCGGTAATTGCTATATCAAACTTAATAAAGTTGATTCGGCACTTACTTATGAGATGGAGGCTTACAGTATTAAGCAAAGCCTGAAAGATACCGTCACAGTAGCCAACACGCTATCCATTTTAGGTGATATCAATGTAAAACTGAAACACAACGCTCTTGCTTTAGAATATTACCGCACCAGTATATCCTACGCGGTAAAAAATGACGACCAAAGCAGTATTGCTGATAGTTACAATAGCATTGCAAAATTATACAGCAAACAGGCCCGGCAGATTCCAGTATTTACTATGCCAACAAGGCTATGAACGCAGCAAGAGCAGCTGTGTATCCCGAGGGGATATACCATGCAAGCAATTTGCTTACTGATATTTACCGCGGCAATAACGAACATCTTGAACTCATGTACCTCAAAGCCGCTGTAGCCGCAAAAGACAGCATGTTTAATGCCGAACGCATAAAGCAGATCCAAACACTTAGCTTTAACGAGGCCGCCCGGCAGGAAGAGATCTCTGAGGAAAAACACCGCCAGCAGGAAGAACGGATCATTAACCTGCAAATGATAGGCATTGCGTTGTTCATCCCGTTCTTCTTTTTATTGGTGCTTCTGCTCAGCAAAAGCCGTACACACCGCAAGGTTATAGAGTTTATGAGCGTGCTATCCCTTTTACTTTTGTTTGAGTTCATCACACTGCTCATACACCCGCTGGTACAACGGGTAAGTAGCCACCTTCCTATATTAGAGCTTTTGATCCTGATAATCCTGGCATCGGTATTGGTACCGCTGCATCATAAACTTACCCATTGGATGCGCGAAAGATTGGTACATGCCGCTCATCACCATGTAAAACCACAAGTAGCCAAACCCGAACCCGAAGTAGAGGAATAGCATGTCATTATTTACCCGTTAATGGCTTTTGGCCTTCTAAGTATAGCGTGTTATTCTCTATATTTGCCTTTATGACTAAAGAAAACATCCAGGATTTAAGGGACAGAGTAACGTCCCTGAGGAGGCATCTTTGACATCGATACCAAACTCGATGCGATGCAAAAAGAACAGAATATCACTATAGGCCCCAACTTTTGGGACCATCCTAAAGAAGCCGAAAAAGTACTGGCTTCTATCAAAACAAAAAAAGTATGGACTGATGCTTTTCAAAAAGTATCATCGGTTGTTGAAGACACCATCGTGTTGTTTGAGTTTTACCAAAGCGGCGACGCCACCGAGGCAGAAATGAAAGATCAGTTTGATGACGCTGTAACTGCCGTTGAAGAGCTTGAGTTTAAAAACATGCTAAGTGCCGAAGAAGATCAGCTGAATGCGGTACTACAGATAACTGCAGGTGCCGGTGGTACGGAAAGTTGCGATTGGGCTGGCATGCTGATGCGTATGTATATTATGTGGGGCGAAAAAAACGGCTACAAAGTTACCGAACAGGATTACCAGGAAGGTGACGTTGCCGGCGTTAAAACCGTTACCCTGCAGTTTGAAGGTGATTTTGCCTACGGATACTTAAAGGGCGAGAATGGCGTACACCGCCTTGTGCGTGTTTCTCCGTTTGATGCAAATGCTAAGCGCCACACATCATTTGCATCAGTATATGTTTACCCGTTGGTTGATGATACTATTGAGATAGAGATCAATCCTGCCGATATTGAATTTGAAACCTTCCGCTCGGGTGGTGCAGGTGGGCAGAACGTGAACAAGGTTGAGACCGCCGTTCGCCTTTACCACAAACCATCGGGTATTATTATCAAAAATCAGGAGTCGCGCTCGCAGTTGCAGAATAAGGATAACGCCACGCGTTTACTAAAATCGCAATTGTATGAAATTGAGATGCGCAAACGCCAGGAAACCACCAATGCCATTGAGGGCAATAAAAAGAAAATTGAGTGGGGCAGCCAGATCCGCAACTACGTGTTGCACCCTTATAAACTGGTGAAAGACCTGCGCACTGATCATGAAACATCAAACGCCCAGGCTGTACTCGACGGTGAGCTTAATGAATTTTTAAAAGCTTACCAGATGGAGTTTGGGGGAAGTAAATAGACTCTCCCCTAACCCCTCTCTCCTTCGGAAAGAGGGGTTTTCGAAGATATGTCAGTCTGAGCCTGTCGAAGACCCCTCCAAGCGAAGAATGGTTTGACGAGCTCATCATGACAGGGAAATTCCGCCAGCTGACAAGGGAGATTTAGAGGAGGCTTACCCTTTCAAAAACGATACTGCACACCACAGTATCGTTTTTTGTTGGCAGATATGTATCTTGCTTTCGCCAATTATTTAACGATGAAAAACATTTTAACTGCTTTTCTTTTAACAGCTACAACGGTGGCTGCTTTTGCGCAACAACAAACCGCACTCCCATTGTATCCTAAAGGTGTACCCAATTCAAAACCTACACCTGCAACCTACAAAGAAACCATCGACGAAAGGCTATGGATAAGCAAAGTGAGTATACCAACGCTAACGCCTTATTTGCCCGCTAAAGGCACAGCGAATGGCACTGCTGTAGTGATTTGTCCCGGAGGCTCATATATAGGCTTAGCTTCGGGGCACGAGGGTTCTGCCATTGCACAAGAGTTTAATAAAATTGGTGTTACGGCTTTTGTACTCAAATACCGCCTGCCAAACGATAGCATCATGACCGATAAAAGCATCGGCCCTTTGCAAGATGCACAACGCGCTATCCAGATGGTAAGACAAAATGCTGCCAAATGGGGCATTAATCCTAATAAGGTTGGCATAATCGGTTTCTCTGCCGGCGGCCACCTGGCATCAACAGAGGGTACTCACTTTGATAAAGTGGTGATCGAAAATAAAGATAACATCAGCGTCCGTCCTGATTTTATGATGCTGATATACCCGGTTATAACTTTCGGCGAGAAAGCTCATGTTGGCTCGCGCGAGAATTTGATTGGTAAAGATGCTTCTCAACAACAGATAGACCTATACTCTAACGAGAAACAGGTAACCGCCAATACCCCACCAACCTTCATCGTTTTTGCCGAGGATGATGATGTGGTACCTGTAGAAAACGGAATACTGATGTACAATGCCCTGTTACAAAACAAAATCCCTGCAGAGATCCACATTGTACCCAAAGGCGGCCATGGCTTCGGGCTTAAGAGCCCCAAAAGCAAAGCCCTTTGGTTTGATTGGGCAAAGGTTTGGATGGATGATAATGATTGGTTGGGGAAGTAAGCGGCTATTATCTACAAGTGTTCACGATCACGCGCATGAACACCGTGAACATTCGTGAACACCGTGAACGCTTGGTAATCAAAATCCGTGTTAAGAGAGAAGTTCGAATTAATTTGACTAAATATTCATTTATTATATTTCCTTTCTCAAAAGAATAAGGGGTGTGTTCATGAGGCGAAAAATCATTCCATATCATCCATCGCTCAAAGCAATAGCAAAAAAGCTACGTAATGACGCTACACCTGGCGAAATCATGCTATGGCAAGAACTAAGAAATAATAAACTGGGATATGACTTCCATCGCCAGAAACCACTTTTGAACTATATCGTAGACTTTTATTGCTCAGAACTAAATTTAGTTATCGAGTTAGACGGGCGATACCATTCGACCGAAACTCAAGCCACTGTAGATACTCTGCGAGACCAAGAACTTGCCACATATGAATTAACCGTTCTTCGGTTTTCGGAGAACGAGGTGAGAAATGATATGTTCAATGTATTGCGAACGATTGCTAATCACATTAAAGAACACACCCCTTACCCCTCTCAAGAGGGGAATATCTGTGGCTATCGATAATGGAATAGATTTATTTTGAAGATGACGTTACGCTTCCCCTCTTGAGAGGGGTCAGGGGTGTGTTTCTGCTTCTTGCTAACACTCCGGCAAGCTTATCGGTATATTAATAGCCAAGCCACCGTCGGCGGTTTCTTTGTATTTGGAGTTCATGTCAAGGGCGGTTTGCCACATGGTTTTTACTACGGCATCAAGACTTACTTTGGCTTTGTCGGGGTTACTTTGTAGCGCAAGCTGACTGGCTGTAATAGCCTTTATAGCGCCCATGGTGTTACGCTCTATACAGGGTACTTGTACCAAGCCGCCTATCGGGTCGCAGGTCATGCCGAGGTGATGCTCCATGGCAATTTCGGCAGCCATTAGTACCTGGCGCTGGCTACCGCCGAGGCATTCGGTAAGCGCTGCCGCTGCCATAGCTGATGACACGCCGATCTCTGCCTGGCAGCCACCCATTGCAGCCGATATAGTGGCGCCTTTCTTAAAAATACTGCCTATCTCTGAGGCAACAAATAAAAACTGAATGATTTTCTCTTCGCTAAAGCCATCGCAAAACGAGATGAAATATTGTAATACAGCCGGTATAACTCCCGCAGCACCATTGGTTGGTGCGGTAACAACCCTGCCGAATGAGGCATTTTCCTCATTAACTGCTAAGGCGAAACAGCTTACCCAATCCAGGATGTTTTGAAAACCCTGCCCGGTTTGGCGCATGGCATCAACCCAGCCTTTGTAATCGTTATAAGAGATGCCTTTAACAAGGCGCTTGTTTAATTTGGATGCCCGGCGGGCTACGTTTAATCCGCCCGGCAGATAGCCCGCGGTATGGCAGCCACGGTACATGCATTCCTGCATCACACGAAAAATATCAAGCACACCTTTTTTTGTATCCTGTTCACTGCGCCACGCAAGCTCGTTTTCCATTACTACCTCAGATATTTTGAGGCCAGTTTTGCGGCACCAATGCAAAAGATCGGCGGCGGTGTCTATCGGGAATGGCAGGTCGACCTCTGTTTTTTGTGAGCTTTGCTCATCTTCTTTCACCACAAAACCACCACCAATGGAGTAGTAAGTACCTGATATAGCCGTCTCATCCTGCAAAAAGGCCTGAAATGTTACGCCATTAGGGTGAAATGGGAGGCTTTCAGTAAAAAGGAACAGCAGGTCTTCGGCAATAGAAAAATCTATTTCATGAGTACCCCCTAATACCAGTTTTTGCGAACTACCGATATGGGCAATTTTGCTGTCTATTTTATCTACCTCAAAAGTCACCG
>JAESTD010000286.1 GCA_016763755.1 Mucilaginibacter sp. | reverse complement strand
TGATGCCCTGCGCCGTGGTGTGGACATCCTTGTAGCAACACCGGGTCGTTTGTTAGACCTGATAAATCAGGGTTACGTTCATATCAACCAGATAAAAATGTTGATACTGGACGAAGCCGACCGTATGCTGGATATGGGCTTTGTAAACGATGTGAAAAAGATCATCGCAAAAGTACCGGCTAAAAGGCAAACGTTGTTCTTCTCGGCAACTATGCCAAAGGAGATCCAATCACTGGCTGATTCTATTTTAAGCAACCCTGAAAAAGTTGAAGTTGCGCCGGTATCGTCAACTGCTGATACCATACAGCAAGCTGTTTATTTTGTAGATAAAAGTGATAAGAAAAATCTGCTGATCCACATCCTTAAGGATAAAAATATCAAAACGCTGCTGGTGTTTACCCGCACCAAACACGGCGCTGATAAAGTGGTGAAAGACCTGCATAAAGCCGGCGTAACTGCTGAGGCTATCCACGGCAACAAATCGCAAAATGCAAGGCAACGTGCTTTAACAAACTTTAAAAACCGTACTACCCGTGTGCTGATAGCAACTGATATTGCCGCCCGCGGTATTGATATTGATGAGCTGAGCCATGTGGTAAACTACGAACTGCCTAACATACCAGAGACCTACGTACACCGTATCGGCCGTACGGGCAGGGCAGGTGCAAGTGGCATTGCCATGTCATTCTGTGATGGTGAAGATGAGATAGAGTACCTGAAAGATATTCATAAACTTATCGGCAAAGATGTACCTGTTGAAGAAGGCCACCCTTACCCGCTAAGTATCGAGTTGATGAATGCCCGCATGACGGGTAAAGCAGTAAGTATTGCGGTTAAAGGTAAAGGACCTTCAGGCGGCGGTGGCCGTAATGGCGGCGGCGGTAACCGTGGTCGTAACAGCCGTGGCGGAAAAGGTGGCAGTGGCGAAGGCAGACCAGGCGGTGGCAACCGTAATGGCGGCGGCAAAGGTAAAAGCGGATCGAAATCAGGCGGCGGCAGTGGTATGAGCGGACGCAGGTAGTCTCAGGATTCAGCAGTTCACCGATTCATTGAGCTTATTTATCGACACTTATTGCAGCGGCAGAAGCAAGTGGTTATTTTAATTTCTTACTTTGATCTGCATAATGAAAAATAAAACCACAGAATGGACGCGGCGCGATTTTTTGACTGCCTTTGCAGCAGCAAGCGCCGCGTTTACACTTCACCCATTTGCCTCATGGGCTATAGATGATATAGATCCGCGAGTGGCTGCCATAGTAGCGGCAACCATAGGCATTGACACCCATAACCACATCGATGTACCACTAACTAAGGCAGAATTGCCTGGTCCGGATATTGATATCGCCGGCGAAATGAAGCGATCCGGGCTTTCTGCTATATGTATGACCTTTGCGCTGGATTATCAGCGATTAGACCAGCCAGGCCAGGCTTATGAACGTTTTATAATCGGCCTCGCAGTGATGAGTCAACAGTTGGAAAGGAACGGCATTAAACGCGCCCTGAACTTTTCAGATCTACAGGCTGCACACAAAAAACACCAGCCAACAGTTATACAATCTATAGAAGGGTGCCATTTTTTAGAAGGGCAGCTATCGCGCGTAGCGGAGGCTTATAAATTGGGACTAAGGCACCTTACCTTGCTGCATGACAGTGATGCATCTGTGCCGCTGGGCGATGTTTACACCAACCCGCCGAAGTACAATGGCCTAACCCAATTGGGCATTGATGTGGTGAAGGAATGTAACCGCCTGGGCATATTGGTAGATATGGCCCATGCCAGTACCGATACCTTAAAAGCAGCTATCAAAACATCAACAAAACCGATCATTATTTCACACACAGGTTTGGATACCCAACTGGGGCAAAATCCTTTTATGGCTAAAATGATGCGACCAAGGCTTATTAGTAAAGAAAATGCCAAATTGGTTGCCGATGCAGGCGGCGTAATTGGCGTTTGGACACACCTTGCCGATACCCCATTGGAATACGCCAAAAACATACGCGCGCTGGTAGATGTGGTTGGTGCTGATCATGTTTGCATTGGTACCGATACCAAACTTACACCTCCTTATCGTCCGCCCGGCGATTTTGGTTTTGGCCCGAAGCCACAAGGCAATCCGCAGGGTGATAAACCTGCAAACCGCCCCGATGGCCCGCCGCCAAATGGCAAAGGCCCCAACGGCGGCCGGCCCGGCGAACGCATAAACGAAGCTTGGGAAGGTCAAAAAACTGGATTTTACTACGCCGTGGTTGATGCCTTGCTAAAAACGGGGTTTACTAAAGATGAGATAACTAAAATAGGCGGAGCCAACTTTTGCCGTATATTTGACGCCGCAACTAAGGTGGGTTAGTGATCAGAGATTTGTGATCAGAGATTAGGAACTTCCTTTAGGGTTTAGATTTTCTCTTTTAGAGTTTAGAATTTAGATTTTAGGATTTCAAAATATATAATTAGCTTTAAAGTGAAATCAGATTCGTTGAAAATGAAACGCCTTTTAGATCTTATCAAGAATAAATTTTTCCTGGTAACGTTGGCTTTTGTGATATGGATGATATTTTTTGACAAGAATGATCTGTTCTCGCAATATGAATATCGCCAGCAATTAAGTAAGCTTAAAGAGGAAGAAGCTTTTTATAAGCAGGAAACCGAAAAGGTTAAAACCGATCTCAATGAACTTACATCTGATAAAGCCAAACTGGAGAAATTTGCCCGGGAGAAATATCTTATGAAAAAAGATAACGAAGATGTATTTGTTATCATCCACGAGAAAAAAGAATAATTGCGAGCGCCTAAAGGGCGCTTATTTTTTGCCATATTTTTTCATCCACCCAAACACCACTCCGCAAACTTTCTTCGCGGGTGCGTAGCATGTTCTCGCCGGGGAATAATACTTCTTTACCTGTATCATCGCTTTTGGTGTAATTGATGATCTCATCTATCAGCGCAGCATTTCTTTCGTTATCGGTTTTAATGGCGATAAAAACCTGAGATACGCCACTTTCTTTTCGCCCCGCCTGGGTTATGGCAGCTGTAGATTGCCCGCCGCTAAGTACCGTTGCGAGTATATCCAATGCCAATGATAGTCCCGATCCTTTCCAAAAACCAATAGGCAGGGCACGTTTGCTTTCTAAGATAGCGGCTGCATCAGTAGTCAAATTTCCGTCGATATCATAGCCACCGGGCTGGGGCAGAGGCTTGCCATCCATTTCATATTTCTGCAATTTGCCAACTGCATATTGCGACATGGCCATATCTAAAACCATATGTCCACTTTGCCGGGGGATGGCGATAATAAGCGGATTATTGCCTAAACGTGGCTCGTTGCCGCCCCATGGCGGCAAGTTGGCAATGGTATTGGTAAAACAAATGCCGATAAACCCGGCTTCGGCTGCCTGCAGGCCGTAAGTGCCGCCGCGCATCCAATGGTTGGTGTTTTTGATGGCTATGCAGCCGATGCCGTTCTCTGCAGCCAACTCAATAGCACGGTTCATGCAGAAAGTGGCGTTCAGCATACCCGGGCCAAGGTTGCCATCCCATTGTTCAATGGCGCCTAATGTATTTAACAGCGTAGGTTCAGCATCAGGCAAAACCAGTCCTTCTTTTATATATTCAATAAACGTAGGAAAACGGTTAAGGCCGTGGCTATGTACACCATCGCGGCTATTGCCGGCAAATATTTCAGCGCAGGCTCTTGCTTTGGTTTCGGTGAAATCCAGTTTTATTAATATCTGTTTAAAACGTGCTGATAGTTCATGGTAGGGTATGCGCATAGGCAAATATATTGGTAGCAGTGCTAAAAGCAGAGCACTTAAAATAATTATTGCGGTACGCAGTTATATTAATGCTGCTTTTGAAATTAAATTATCTTTGCACAGGTATGATAAAAAATATGCGTTATCCTTTTATTGCGCTGATGGCAGTTGTGTGTATCATTATTAACTCCTGCAAGCGCGATAACGTTGACAATATCTCCACTCTCCTTACATCTGGTTACTGGCAATTGGCATCTGTAAGACAAGTAAAATTTCTTGGCGATACTCAACTTTCTGATACTACTACCACCTGCGATTCGGTTCAGACCTTTACATTCAACAAAGACAAAACCTGTACGTTTGTGAATTTTGGTTGTGCAGCAAATCGTATCAACGGCAGTTGGTCGCTTAACAGCACCAAGCTATTTTTAATGTCAGACCTTACCGCTCCTGATTCAACCGGTAAGCCTTATCAGCCTTTCGGTTACACACGTATCAGCAATCTGGGGGATTATTCGTTAGTATTGGAGACAGGCGATATACAGAACTATTACAATGCTACAGATAGGCGCACACTTTATCGATGGGGGTTTGTTAGGATAAAGACATCGACAAGGTGATAATTTGAGAAAAATTTATATTTTGCAGTACAAAAGCTACCACTTATTTTGAAAAAAAGAATCGCCATTTTCGCTTCGGGATCAGGTTCAAATGCTCAGAAAATAATGGAGCATTTTAAAAAGCACAATGATGCTGAGGTTGTATTAATATTAACCAATAACCCGCAGGCATACGTATTGCAGCGTGCCGATAATTTTGAGGTGCCCTCGCACATATTTACCCGTCATGAATTTTATGAAACCGACGAGATCATCAGCTTGCTGAAAAACTTGCAGGTAGATATTATTGTGCTGGCTGGTTTCCTGTGGCTGGTTCCGCAATCTTTATTGCAAGCCTTCCCTAACAAGATCATTAATCTGCACCCTGCACTGTTGCCAAAATTTGGCGGAAAGGGGATGTATGGCGATAATGTTCATAAGGCTGTTCTGGCAGCCGGCGAAGAGGAATCGGGCATTACTATTCACTTTACCAATGCCGAGTTTGACGAAGGGGAGATCATCCACCAATCACGCTTTAAAATCGAGCCCGGTGATACCCTGGAGATGGTAAAATTTAAGGTACAACAATTAGAGCATCAACATTTCCCGAAAGTGATAGAGGGATTGTTGAAGAAGATGAAATCGTAGGTTAGTGATTCGTTAATCACTTTCAGGCCTTCGTTCTTTCATCAGCTTATATAAATCATCAAACTTTGTTTTTAACGCATTGGCCGATATTGCTATCGGCGAGCCATACATGCGGTAATTTGTTGACGCCGTTCTACGTGATAATGCATTTGGCTGCCGGTGTATATACCCGTCAGGATCACTAACAAGCACCATGATAAACCTTTGACTGGCAACGTTTACTACATTAAATCCCAAGACATCTTCCCACGGAACAAAGCCCACGGCAAATATGCTGGAGTTATCGGTTAGGCCATCATCATCAATAATAAAGCCCGGCCTTGCATCAAAAAGCTTGCTGACAATAAATAAGGCAACAACACCAAATATCACTATTGCAGCGATACCTGTAGCCATTATCAGCACATGGCTGCGATGAAACTGATAGGGATTGTTAACAAACCAAACCCCTGCAGCCACAAACAGTGCTGAGCCTGCAAGCATTAAGCCCATTTTTGTTTTACTTAACGGTATCTCAATAATATCAAGCGGGCTGTGGGTTTCCATGTTGTTAAGGTGATGAATACTCACCTGTAACAACTAAGTTATTGTTTTGATTGCGCGTTATTTTATCCTGAAGCTTTGGTTTGGAAAGCTTAAGAGAATGTTTCTAAATCTTATATT
>JAESTD010000285.1 GCA_016763755.1 Mucilaginibacter sp. | reverse complement strand
TGCCCATGCCCATGTTTTTGATCAAATTGATCTGGTCAACAGCTGGCGTGCCCAGATAAGCCAGATCGCCCAGAGGGTGACCATTTACACCAAGCGTAAATGAATTGATCGATGAGGAGGTTGAACTTGATGAAGTTGCTAAGGTTGCGGTGGTTAAACCCGAATCGGCAACCGGACTTTCAGGATTTGTTAGTGAATCTTTCTTACAAGATGGCAAAATTAAGCTGGCTATGCAAACCACGGCCACTAAGCTCTTCGAAAACTTTTTAATCATGTTGGGGATTGTTAATCAATAGTTATAGCTTATTACGCGAACATTAACCGTTGGGTTTCGCGCATTTATAAGTTTTTTGATTTTTTTCCACTAAATTTAACCATCGATTAACAACCTAATTATTTTTTTGCCCTTTAAATGATATTATGAAAAGCTTAAAAGAAACTTGACGATTTAGTTGTGTTGGTAAAACAGTTTGACTATTTAACCTATTATATAATGTGATTAAAGCATTTATTGTGTAAAAAGCGGGAAGTTGTGAAACGAAAAGTAACGCTTTAAGATTTTAATGAACTTCTAAAAAATGCTTGAGTTTACACATCATGAATTGGAACCATAAACCTGCAAATATTTATGTTATAGACGATGAACGGATTGATAACATGATATTTAAACTGCTTGTCAAAAGGCTTGATGAGGCTATTAAAGTTAATGCTATAGAAAATGGCCAGCATGCAATAGACCAGCTTTTGCAATTATCGCGGAGCGAACCAAGTTTGCTACCAGACTATATATTTTTAGATATAAACATGCCGGGAATGAATGGTTGGCAATTTTTGAACGAATATGACCGCTTACATATCGGGCAATTCAAAAAAATTCATATCTATATTTTATCTTCCTCGGTATATGGCGCGGACGTAAAAAAATCACACGCTAATCCATATGTAGACGATTTTATAAATAAACCGCTTGATTTTGAAAATCTTAAAATGATTTTCAAAATGCACAATTAACCTAAATTTAAATTGTCCATTATGAAGAAAAAGATACTTGTTATAGAAGATGACACCGAAATTCTTGACATTACCACCCAGGTGCTGAATAATGCAAGTTTTGAAGTTACAGGCGTTGAAGGTACAGATGATATTATCAGTTTAGTAAAAGACCATCGCCCCGATGTTATACTTACTGATTATATGTTACCAGGCCTGTCGGGCGGGCAAATTTGCACGATCATAAAAACTACCAAAGAAACTGCTAATATACCGGTTGTGCTAATGTCTGCATATCATAAACAGGCCATTGCTATTGGCAATTTTAACTATGACGCTTACGTAAAAAAACCATTTGATATAAATTACCTTGTTTCTGTTATAAAAAGATTCATTTGAAGCGAAAACCTTATTATCAGATCATTCCTTTACAATATGCATCCCAATAACGGGTAAACATGTAATCTGCCTTACGTGTAAAGCCTATGCCAATACCGGGGGTTGGTGTAAATTCGCCAAACACTGCACCTTTATCGGTAGCATAAAAATCTATACGAACATATATTTTATACGCCTTACTCAAGATTCTGCTTTGGTCTATTATCTCTCTCAAACAATGCGGTGGCTTTAAATTATCACCCTCTATAAACTTAACACCAATATTTTCAACAGCATTCCAGTTTGCATCGAACACGTTTACGAGACCAACGGTAGGTGCTTTACGATCGATGACTTCTATACGGGCTATCTCACCGTTGAAGGTATGTACTTTGTAATCAAGCGGAATTTGATATTTGCCTTCTTCCGTCCTCAAAAACTCTTCTACAATAAATTCATTTTGCCGATTTTGAGCCAGCACCACTTCCATTGCACACCTAAGCTCTTCAACTGTGTATCTACGCTTATCCATATGGTTATAGCCATCGTCCATCAGATATACGTTATTGCACGAATGCCCGATTGTAGGTTTCATCACAAATTGCTTTGGCATTGCATCGAAATCAATTTCACGTACTCCCCTTCCCTTCCAGTACACCTCGGGGACGCGGCAGCCTAATTTCTTTGCGAAGTATAATGCATTGGCCTTATTGCTAAGGGTGCGTTGCCAAAAAGGTAAACTTGTTATTTCGTCAATAGAATTGTATTGATAAATCGGCGTATTACGAATAACCTCTGCATCCTCCGGTTTCCAAAACTTTCTATGCCTGTACTTAAGACGTTTTGTAAACGGCCTTACATGAAAATCAATAGCGCTTGCTATGGGCATAACAAGACTTTTTAAAATCAATGCGTGCATCATTGTTCAGGTTATGAGTGGCTTAATTGTTTAAAAAAAGAACATCGCAAAAATAATTAATACCGTTAGTTACTCATACAAAGGACGTTAACGTATTATTACTCAATATTTGCTTACAAAAATGTATAAGCCTAAAGGCAACCATTTTCTAACGCTTAACGTTGCCGCAATCCAGATACGATATTCCCTCCCGCTTTAAAACACAAGGGCATTATAGTCTTAATTAAAAATCTATTGGTAATTATTTATCAAAAAATTGCTTGATAATATTGGGTAATGTTCTTAGATTTAAAGAGTTAAATATTTGAACATTAGATGTTTAACACCAATGCTATTTAATTTTTTTTGAGGATAAAAATTTCTTTATTAAGAAAATCCTTAAATATTGACAATACGTTGGCTCATTACTGCTCCCCCCTGATTATCGTCACACCTGAACTTGATGTAACGATATGTTAAAAAACCTGAATATCATTTTCACAATTAGCCGTATGAATAATACCTTAAATCTTAGTTCAATTCACCGTACTCAATTGATAATAATTTGGTTATCGATCTGTACATTATGCTGTAGTTGTGTTACCTACCGGGTGCAGACAAGAAAACTGGAAGGAAGTGAATATCAGCAACGCCGCGTAAAATCTCTTTTCTGGGGGATACTTCAAAACCCTAAAACAGTTACAACACCTATCTGCGATTCGCTTGGCTCATCGGGCATGTCTGAGGTTTATATACGTCGAAATTTTGGGGACTACGTGCTTAGCACCATAACCATTGGCATTTACAACCCTGCCACTTTAAAATGGAAATGCGCTAAACCCTGCCCGCAAACCGGAAACTTATAATCACATTGTTATGAAGATCATTAAAACCGGACAGACCACCTGGACAAACCGCCACGAAACTTTTACTGAAGATATTAACGACCTATACGAACTTGGTAACGAATTAAACCAAGATGCTTTAGAGACTTACAATGATGCCACCCAAGGATTTATGAAATTGATTGCTGATGCAATTCTTTCAAACACCCCCATCAGATCACTGGGTGCCGGTTGGTCGTGGACTAAAATTGCCACAGTTAAGAACGGCGTAATGCTGGATACCAAACCGCTAAATAGCCGCTTTAATATAACAGCCGCCAGCTTGCGACCTGATTATAGCGGCGACGCCGCTAATCTTTTGTTTGTACAAAGTGGTATCAGCATACAGGAGATAGATGACTTTTTGTTGCCGAAAGGGAAGGCACTTAAAACACACGGAGCAAGCAACGGACAGACCATTGCAGGCGCTATCGCGACAGTCGTGCATGGATCTGTTTTTGATTTTGGCGCCATGCCAGAATTTGTTACCGGCCTTCATATTATTGTTGGACCCAACCGGCATATATATCTGGAGCGAGCCTCCGCTCCTGTCGTCTCAGAGACTTTTGTAGGCCGCATAGGTGCGGAACACGTTTTAGACGACGAACTTTTTAATGCTGCTCTCGTTAGCTTTGGCAGTTTTGGGATCATACATGGTGTTATGATACAAGCAGAGGATAGCTACCTGCTTGAGACCTATATGCAACGCCTCCCCTATGATAGCTCGCTAAAAAATGCAATGGCAACACTTGATTTTAGTAATGCACAATTGCCACACGCAGCCGAACGCCCCTATCACTTTTCGGTACTTCTGAACCCTTACGATATGGATAAGGGCGCATATGTTACAACTATGTATAAACGTCCTTACAGTAATAGTTATCCAAAGCCAAAAACAAACGACTCCGGTATAGGGCCGGGCGATGACGCCCCTACCTTTATTGGTTTGGTTACAGACTCTATACCGGCAATTGTGCCGCAAATGGTAAACAAGGTATTAGGAGCAAGTTTAACTCCGAGCGAATTGGATGCACAAGGTAAACCAATTGCACAGTTCGGTACTATTGGAGAGATATTTACCAACACTACATTACGCGGCAAACTTTTAAGCGCCGCAGTAGGTTTCCCGGCTGATATGGTTAACAAGGTTGCCGACCTGATGCTACAAGCCAATAAAGATATAGGCCCTTTTGCCGGTTTATTTTCTTTTCGTTTTGTAAAACAAACAAGTGCTACAATGGGCTTTACGCGCTTCCCATATACTTGCGTTATGGAGCTTGATGGTGCTTATTCGCCAAAGGCTTTTGATTATTACAGTAAAACATGGAAGCTGTTGGAAGATAACAATATTCCTTTTACATTTCATTGGGGTAAATTTTCCGAGTTAAATCCGCAGCGTATTAAAAACATGTATGGCGCAGATGCTGATGCCTGGATAACAGCCCGCAAAGGGCTTTTAGATAAAGATGCAATTAAAGTATTTACTAACCCCACTATTGAGGAGTGGGGATTATCATAAAAAAAATTTACGCTTAAACCATTTGGGAATATTTTCGTAATTTTCCTGTTACAATTAATTTCTTTTTGGTTAACTTAGGTGAGTCCCCCGCACCTACCAAATATATTTTTTTTGACAGTTCCTTTTGTTTTAATTTCTATTAATTCAAATTTGATATGAGTGTAGTTTTACCCGATTATCTTCAAAAAGATGTTTCGAGCCAGGCTTCTTTATTTTCATTGGTCAATAAATTAAATTCTGAAGAGATCAATATAGAAGAGGTAGGCAACCTTATCCCGGGCAGTGTTATGGTACAAGATTTAGGTACGCTTACCAATTTGTACATGAATAATAATGGCTGCGAAGTTTTAAGGCGTTGCAAAGAAGAATTAAACAGCCTTGGCCCCGCATATTTTGATCTATTTTTCCCGCCCGAAGAAATCAGTATACTAAAAATAGAGGTAACTAAGTTTCTTCGGTTAAATGATCCATCGTTAACCTATTCCTTTTTCCAGCGGGTAAGGCCCGACGATAAAAGCGATTACAAATGGTATTTAAGCAACGTACGGTTATTTAACCCTTCAGAAAGTGAGGGCAATCTTAAACTGATAAACGTTGCTTTAGAGGTTAATAACATTTCATACGCATCTAAACAAATCAATTCTATTTGCGAACAGAGCAGTTATGCTCAAAAGAATTATTTCAAATATCTGCTGCTTACCAGGCGCGAAAAGGAAGTGGTCAAACTTATTGCAAGTGGTTACAACAGTCGCTACATATCAGATTCCCTGTTTATTTCATTACACACAGTAAATAATCACCGCAAAAACATAATGCATAAATTGAATATGAAGGGCCTGATAGAGTTGATAAAATTTGCCGAAGCATTTAGTATTATTTAGGTGGCTTTCTGATTGCTCTCAAACATCGTAAAAAACTTGAGCACAACCGGCAAGGCCGCCGTAAGTACCCCGAGATAAGTAATGATAGTTGAGTATGTTTCCTGCTGGGATGCAAACAGGAATACCAACACTGCAACAATTATGATAGTTAGCGGTGTTTTTAGTTTGCTCCAGTTACCATTGTCTGTTATCCGTTTACGGATAAGCATTGCTTCAGATGTTCCTATAGCGGTGAGTATAAAATTGCGGAAGCCTTTGTTAAATAAATGCAGTACCCCGTGTCGACGTATGATGAGGCCTTTGGTTATCAGCATGGTCAGGTTGTAATCGTCGTAGGAGTTAACCAGGCTATCCTCCGCCAGATCATAAAGCAAAAATTTCTCTTCTTTGGTAAGTGACTGCCATATGTACATATAGAAGTAGTGGGATGTAACCTGCATCTTAAATGCAAGCGAATCGCCATCAATTGAATGATGGTCTTTCTGATTTCTCTCCTGCAGCATACTTATGACAGGCTCCTGCATCTTATTTAAAAAATGTGTATGGCTTGTTTCGTTGAACAAAACCTTGTTCCATGGTTCCAGATCATTTGACACGACGGCGTCACTCACCGAAAGCATTTTTATGATTATCTTGAAATGCCCGAGCAATACATGCCAGCGTTCCAGGTCATGCTCTGGTTTACGGCCATCAGTTGATAAAGCACTTTTTTCGTTAAGTGATTCGAGAAAATTTACAGGGTGTACCGTGGATGTTATAAATATCTTTGCTTTATTTCTCTGTAAAAGGCTTTCTAAAAAATTAAGCTTAATGATATTAGTTGTGGCGCTTTGTATATCATATTCAAAATGATTGACGATGATTAGCGAAAAATCCCCTTCAAGCGCCTGTTTAACAACGTTGGTCCAATCGCAAGCGGTCTTTAGTTCCTCTACATTATCAGGGATAAATATCATATCTACCACCAGCACGTTCCCCGCTTTCGGGTCTTCCTCATCTAAAACAGCAATCTTCCCATCTTTACCATGGATCTGTCTTAGTTTGATCAGATCTTTTATCTTTTCGAGTTTGCCGGAGCCGGGCGAACCTATGATAAAGAGCAGCGAATTAAGTTTAGAATCGGTTACAATTACTTCATCTATCTCCTGCCAGTATAATTCTTCAGGTAAATTTAGCGCGAACAATTTGCGAATGATGAGATGTAATATTCTCCAAAAAATCACCAGTGCAAATAAGAATATCATCCAGTAAACAATCCCATAATCCGTCAGCGGGAATAAGTGTGGAAGTTGGTAGTTGAACACAAATGAGGTAAGCTTAAGGTAATTACCGGATGGCAATAAAAATGACGTACACGCTGGCCCTCTGTCAAAAATGCCGTTAAAAATAAGCGAATTGCCCGGGTTGTTGTTGTAAAACTCACCTATTCCGCTGCGGTCGGGCATGTTGTAACTCATTCTGTTAAGCAAAAGCGCAGCCCTTGTTTCGGCATATGATGGACTTTTGGCTTTTGGTGCTGCAGACTTTAGGTCAAGCGGTTTAACCCAAACATCATCAACATATATATTTGTGAGTTTGGCCAATGAACCATCATCAGGTGTAGGAGCCTTTTTTAATACATCCTGGATAAAAAATGCGTGCCGGTATCTTGATATAAGTCTTTCTTGATAATTGAAGGATGCGGTATAAAAAAGGGCTACCGGTATGCCGCTGGTGATGATCAGCCGGGTAAACATCATCAAGGAATAACTGGAACTAAAGTCCCACCAACTTGTGCGTATTCTACGTTTTAACCAGCGCAACTTAACAAATAGCCTGCCTGCATTTTTTGCAAACCGCCATGAAAGTAATACAGATATGATCTCAAATGCTATAAACAACAGCGCCTGCTGT
>JAESTD010000284.1 GCA_016763755.1 Mucilaginibacter sp. | reverse complement strand
TGCCGCTTACCCTGGGCTTCCATACCCGTGAGGATCTACCTTTTAACTACGCCCTTGCAGATGCGTTTACCGTGTGCGATCAGCATTTTTGCTCGTCGCTAACCGGCACTACCCCTAACCGCCATTTTTTGTGGACGGGCACCATCCGGGCCAAACAAAACGAAGATTCGCGCGCCAACGTTTGGAACGAGGATACTGACTTTGAAACCTCTACCTGGACCACGTTCCCCGAACGATTGGAAGATGCAGGCGTATCATGGAAATGCTACCAGAACGAATTATCTATAGGTGTAGGCTTTGAGGGAGAAGAAGATTCCTGGTTAGGCAACTTTACCGATAACAACCTGGAATTCTTTAAGCAATTCCACGTTAAACATCACCCGGAGCATATCGCTTACCTAAAAAAACGGCTGGCGGAACTGCCGGGAAAGATCCGCGAGAAATCCACCAGGATAAGGGGCTTTTATGGCGATGCCGCAGAGATCCAAAAGCTGGAGAAAGAACTTACCGAAATGCAGAAAGAGCTGCAGGATATTAAAGCCAATAAGGCTATCCTCGAGCCGGGTGCTTTTGCTAAACTGAGCAAACGGGAGCAAGCATTGCACCTGAAGGCTTTTAGCACTAACCGTACAGACCCGGATTACCACAAGCTAACCACGCTTACCTACAACGACAATGGTAAGCAGCGCAAAATGCAGGTACCCAAGGGGGATGTGTTGCATCAGTTTAGGCAGGATGTAAATACCGGCAAATTACCAATGGTATCATGGATAACTGCTCCTGAAAATTTCTCTGACCACCCAGGTGCGCCATGGTACGGAGCCTGGTACTTATCAGAAGTGATAGATATTCTAACGAAAAACCCTGAGGTTTGGAAAAAGACCATATTTATCCTCACCTACGACGAGAACGATGGATACTTTGACCATATCCCGCCGTTTACGGCGCCTCACTCGCACAAAGAAGGCACGGGCAAAGTATCAGACGGAATAGATACCCGGGTAGAGTTTGTAACGCTTGACCAGGAGCTTGACCGTAAAGAGTTCCCTATCAATTATAAACGCGAAAGCACAATAGGTTTGGGTTACCGCGTACCAATGGTAATTGCCTCGCCATGGAGCCGTGGCGGGTACGTAAACTCAGAGGTGTTTGACCATACTTCAAACCTTCAGTTTTTAGAGAAATTCATCACACAAAAAACCGGTAAAAAAATAAAAGAGACAAATATCAGCGAATGGCGCCGTACCATCTGCGGTGACCTGACCTCGGTGTTCCGCCCTTACAATGGTGAGCAGATCGCCAAGCCGACACCTCTAAAAAAAATTCCATTTGTCGAGGGCATCCACAAAGCACAATTTAGAGGTCTGCCCACATATACCAAACTGAACAACGCTGACATAAAAGCCATAAAGGCAAATCCCCGCACGGCCGTTCAATTGGCTAAACAAGAAAAAGGCACCAAACCAGCCTGTGCCATTCCTTATGAATTATATGCCGATGGCAGGTTAAATGATGATAAGACCGCTTTCGAGATAAACTTTAAAGCAGGCAAAGATCTCTTTGGCGACGCCACTACAGGTGGGCCCTTCAACGTTTATGCGCCGGGCAAATACACCAGCCTGAACGATCCCGGGAAAAAAGAAGCTGTACGTACCTGGAGCTATGCAGCCAAACCCGGCGATACGCTTACCGACCAATGGCCACTCGCCGATTTTGAGGATGGCAAATACCACCTGCGCACTTACGGACCAAACGGTTTTTACCGCCAGTTTAGGGGAAGCGCTAAAGACCCGGGGCTTGTTGTGCATTGCGGATACCAGAAAGATGGTAACATTGTGCTTACCTTCTCATTAGCAAGCACCAAGAAGCCACTAACAGTTGAAGTTACCGACAATGTTTACAAAACCGCTTCCAAACAATTGATAGTGCGCGAAGAAAGCTTTGCACCGCAGACCATGAAACTCGACTTAAGCAAACAGCAAGGTTGGTATGATTTTACCATCCGTGTAAAAGGCTTCGCCGATTTTAAAAAACGTTATGCAGGTCGTGTGGAAACGGGCAAGACAAGTATCAGCGACCCTTACATGGGCGGCGAAGTGTAGGTTTACCTAACGATCACTACTTCCATCGGGGTAACCAGTGAGTTGCGTGTGGCGCGGTTCAAAAACTTAGGCTTTAACCGCGATACCCAATAGCGTTGGTAGCTTATCTGCTTTTCTATACGATACCCTTTCGAGCGCAAAGACTCAACCACTTTACTTGTCCCATAGAAGATAAATGGCGTAGATGGCAGTTTGCCGCTGCCGTCTTCATTAATAATGGTGAGCGGCTGATCAATGTAAAACTCCATGGGATAATTGGCATCTTCCCAGCTCTGCACTAAAGGTAATTTTTGTGGGTTATGATGATTGGTCCAGACCGCTGCTTCACTGCCTGCCTGGTATTTTAATAGTGATGGATAGAAAGCCAGGTTGAGGTACAGGTTAACAATAAAAGCAACGATCAAGGTACTGAAAGCAGTTTGCCGGTAATCTGCCGCTTGAAAACTATTTGGAACGAATATGAGAATACCCAGCCACACTACAAGCGTCATAGTATCATCCCACTCAAACGCATCCGGCCGGAAATAATAATGCAGTGCGCTTATCGCCACCAGCAGCAACAGTACTAACCCTATTTGTACAGCACGAATTGTGCGCTGGGTTTGTAGACCGATAAGATATTGTGCTGTAATAATTGCAAAAAACGGAAATACAATATTGAGGTAATGCGGCAACTGAAATTTAGAAGCAGAGAATAAAAGAAAAGTCAGCAAACTGCCACTGATACACAGCCACTCACGCTGTTGCACGTTTTTAATACCTGTTTTGATGAAATGCCATATCGCTGCAAACAGTATCAACGACCATGGCAAAAAAGCCCAAAGCGTAGTATGGATAAAGAAACTTGGGTCGCCCTTTCCTTTAATAGGCCCGGTATTAAAGAATCGCCCAAATTGACTATCCCAAAAAAAGAATTTAATGCCTGACACATGCGTTTGCCCGAATACCACTTTCTCGGGATGCGCATCAAATTGTTCGTATAAGCAATAGATCTCGGGCAGGATAAATATGCCGATAAACACCACTGCTAACAGCCAGCGCCAGTTGAAAAGCTGAGTCCATTGTTTGGTGATAGCTAAGTGCCCGGCAATTGCCCCGCCGATAGGTACAAGAGCAAACATCCCCTTGGTCATGATGGCGCAGGCCGTGAACAATGCGCCCCATACCAGTTGCCAGAATTTATTACGGGTATAAGCCAGATAAAAATGATACACAGCCGCGATGATCAGTCCGGTTAAGTAAGGCTCTGCACGAACATCATTATTGGATAATATGATGTGCTGAGAGGTAAGTAATATCAGCACACTCCACAGCGCAACTTCTTTATTGTATAGCAGTTTGGCAAGCAGGTAGGTGTACAACGCGCCCATCAGCATAAACAATATGCCCGGTAACTTATAAGCCCAGGTACTGATACCAAATAGTTTAAATGAAAAAGCAGCCACCCAAAACGGAAAGTGTGGCTTATCAAGCCAATCGGCGTTGTGAACAATAAGGTTCACAAAATCATTACGCTGCGCCATGGTTTTAGCAATAACGGCATACAATGTACCATCAGGCGCCAAAATGGGAATAAACAATCCTGTAAAATTAAGCAACACCGCCAGCACTATAAATAAATACAGCCATTGGGTTTTGGTGTTGCTTTGTTGGATGGTAGTCATGGGTGGGGTAAAGGTAATGAAGTGTTGAGATAGTTGGGAGAAGGATTTTAAGCTTTTAGTACTCATTAACATTAGCCTGCTCATAGCCGCAGGGGCCTATTACTTTTTCCTTGATGAAAAAGTAACAAAAAATCAAGACAAAAAAATCCTTCCGCCCACTGGCCTTTACCTCGGCCCGGTTTTTTGTCAGGCCTTTACCCGCATTTTTTTAAATTATTGTCATTCTGAGCGACAGCGAAGAATCTGATCGCGTTCTCTTTATCCTGTTAATTATTTAATTCTGTAAATCCCGATTTCAACCCCTCTCCCCTTGCAAACCAATAATTTATATTTAATTTTAAGCATCCGCCATCACCCCTGTCGCGGTTTTAATTACAATATTTTTTATGAAAAAACTAAGCCTCATGTTGCTGATGCTTTGCCCTGCGTTGCTGTTTGCGCAAACCGGCAAGGTGTATGACAATCTCACCCTCAACAGCAAGACCCTGAAAAGCGAGCGTAAATATGCCGTTTACCTGCCGCCCGATTATGAGACCAGTGGCCGCAGTTACCCTATCCTCTACTTGTTACACGGCGCAGGCGACGACCAAACCGGCTGGGTGCAATTTGGCGAAGTGCTTAACATAACCGACAAAGCCATTCGCGATGGTTTAGCCACTCCTATGATCATTGTGATGCCTGATGCTAACACCGGCCGCCGGGGATATTTTAATGACATTAAGGGAGATTGGAACTACGAGGATTTTTTCTTTACAGAACTGATGCCTTTTGTAGAAAAGAATACCATGTTAAAACCGACAGGCGTTACCGCGCCGTTGCAGGCCTCAGCATGGGCGGTGGCGGAAGCTTTGTTTACGCTCTGCATCATCCTGAGCTGTTCTCATCGGCGTGCCCGCTAAGTGCCGCTACAGGGTTTTTAAGTTTAGATGATGCAAAAGCTGCCATAGGCAAGAACACGCCGGGACTGGCCGATAGTACCGTGAGCAACTTTTATAACAAATACAGCGTAATCCCTTTGATAAACGCCCTGCCGGATGCCAAAAAGAAAGATGTACGCTGGTACATTGACTGCGGCGATGACGACTTTTTGTACGAGGGCAACGGCCTGGTGCATAACCTGATGCGAAAAAAAGAAATACCGCATGAGTACCGTATCCGCGATGGCGCCCACAACTGGACGTATTGGCGCGCCTCATTACCATCGGTGCTTGAGTTTGTAACGCAAGGGTTTCATCAATATTAGTGAATGGTTGATTGAGTGAATAGAGATTGGTTGTATTTGTCAACAACTCCTACTCACCCAATCAACCACTCACCAACCCATAAACTCTAATACAATCCTAATCCGAAAGATATTTAACTAAATAAAATAACATCTACCTTTAACTAATTTATTATCAACATGCAACGCCGTAAATTTTTAATAAATACAGCATTAACTGCAGGCTCGTTTTCTTTATTGGGGAACAAGAGTTTAGCTGCTGTGCTGGCTGCGCCCGAATATAAGCTTACCCCGTTGCGCAACAACGTTGGCATTTTTACCGAGCAGGGCGGCACAATCATCTGGATGGTGAACAAGGAAGGCATTGTTTGTGTGGATGCCGAGTTTCCGGAACAGGCAGGACATTTGATAGCCGAACTGAAGAAAAAATCAGAACAGCCTTTTCAGTGGCTCATCAACACCCATCACCACGGCGACCATACCAGCGGGAACATCGCTTTTAAAGGCCTTGTTAAAAACGTAGCGGCACACGCCAACTCGTTAACCAACCAGAAAGCGGCCGCTCAAAAGCAAAGCAATGATGATAAACAGCTCTACCCCGATACCACCTACACCGATAATTGGAAAATAAAAGTCGGCGACGAGCGTATCACAGCCCATTACTTTGGGCCGGGACATACCAATGGCGATAGCTTTATACATTTTGAGAATGCCAACATTGTGCATTGCGGCGATCAGGTATTTAACCGCCGTTATCCTTATGTAGACCGCACAGCAGGTGCATCTTGCAGGCACTGGTCGGTGGCGTTAGAGGCTGCGCAAAAACAGTTCAACAAGGATACCATGTTTGTATTTGGCCATGCTTTTGATCCGGAGAAAGTTGTTGGCACAATGGACGACCTAAAGGCTATGCAGAACTTTATGGAACGCTTGGTTGATTATGTTGGCAGCAGCATAAAAGCAGGTAAAACTAAAGAACAGATACTGGCCACTACCGCTATTCCTGGCGTAACGGATTGGAAAGGCGACGGCATAGAACGCGGTTTAACTGCGGCTTACGAAGAGCTCACCACTTAATTTATCAAACAATACCCCTAATATATAATGAAGCATTTAGTATCTATCATCACGTCAATCATCACACTATTATCAGTGTGGGGCTTTACGTCGCCAAAACAATTAACATCGGCGCAGGTGATCAAAAAGATGTACACACGCTATTATAATAAGTGGCATACATCATTAACATTTACCCAAACAACAGGCAGGTACCGTAACGATACGCTGATAAAAACCGACACCTGGTATGAGCGCATCGTTTATCCCGACATGTTGCGCATTGATTTTGGTGGCGATAACAGCGGCAACGGTGTAATATACCGGGGCGATTCATCATACGTTTTCAGAAACAACAAAGTAGTGCGATCTGCCAAAGACGAGAACGAGTTGATATTCTTTTTAGGCGGGATGTATTTCCGCCCGATAGATAACGTTTTTGATCATTTTAATCAGCTGCATTTTGACCTGAACAAGTTTCATGAAACCAAATGGAACGGCAAGGATGTATACGTTATAGGCGCAACCAAAGACGGAGAAAAAGTTAACCAGTTATGGATCGACAAAGAGAAACTGGTGGCCGTACGTTACTTCAAATATGAGGGTGGTACAAAAACCGAGGCCACCTTTGAAGAGCACAAAATGGTAGAAGGGGCCTGGAGCGAAACGCTTTGCAAATTCTACATAAATGATAAGCTTTTGCAAACCGAAGTATATCATGATATTAAGGCCAACCAGGAAATTGATAAGAAAATATTTGACCCTGCTTTAATAGGCAGCTAAGATTTGCGACTAACAGAAAAGCCCCGATAAAACGGGGCTTTTCTGTTAGTATCCTATAAACTCCTTCTGCTTTACCTCTACCGACCCTTTATTATTGTTGGTGCTGATAAGCATGGTAATGTTGTAAAACTCGTTATCAAATTTGTAAATGTTATTGGCCTGGTCCTGCCCCTGAAACTTCATTACTAATTTGGCACGTTTGGCTTGTGCTATCAGGTTAACAATATGCTGCGGATCCTGCGTAGTGTACCTAACGGTGCGTAAGATGGTACCGTTTGCCTGTATCTCGTTTTCGCCTATCATAATGGTTTGCGGGGCAACTTTAGGAGATTTGGATTTGAAATACTCTATTTTCTTTCCGTTCATTTGCTGCACGTAATCCTGTTTAAAAATACCACCTAACGACAGGTATGTATGCGCCTGCCCGTCGGTGAGGTTGGTAAGGTTAGTGAGATTAAAAAAAGATATGCTTTGAGCAAACGAATGCCTGCCAGCGCAAACTGAAATCAATAGAAGTATGACTGTTAAGTATTTCTTCATCAAAAGTTTAAACAAATATAGCAGAATTTTGATTGGATTATTTCCGGCTATTCCAATCTTTGCGGCTTGTTAAACACACTGGTTTTAACGATGGTTTACAACTCCATTCTGCTATAATCTACTGTGTTTTAGAAATTTGTATAAAAAAATAGTCAACTATATAGAGCACAGGTTTAAAGTTTTGTGTGATTGTTTTCATCTGCGAACTGGCCATCAAATCAATTTTTGATAATTACGCAAACAAAAGTTTTTCTGCATTTCGACGGCATAGTGTAACATTCTTGTAATAATCACCGTCATTATAGCAATATATTTTAGGCCCTCTCGTTCATTGTGTACATTTGACACTTATTTTCCCGTTAATCGTTAGGGAATAATTTTTGTGGCGCTGATAACCACACAATAAAAAATATCAAAAAGCAGCCGCAAAGGCTTAGCTATAAAGAACTTGGGTTAACACATGTTATCTGAGGTTTAGTTGATTAACATTATTTGAGAGATAATGTTATAGTGCGTTCCGGGGTGAGATACGGAACGCATTTTTTTGCCGCATATTTCTCGCCAGACGTCTAATCTCTAATTACAGATCAACTGATCACTTCTTATAACTCGCCATCAAAAGCAACACCATCCTATTATACGTATCTAATCCTTGAGGTTGATTATTGGCTTTCAGGAAATTATCGTAGAATACGCTGCTTATTGCGTTCAGTTTTGTTTGATAGGATAACCAGTAAGTCCGCTCGGCTCTAAAATCAGCTTTTACCTGTGGCGATATTTTGGTTTTAAGTTGTTTATAGATAGCCGTATCAGTGTAGCGCATAGTGCGCATAAACTCACCCACCGCAAGGTTATAAGCCGAATAACGCAAGAGACGATCTTTTGATGCTGTAGCTGCCAGATAACCCACAAAATTGGCTTCGTCTTCGGCGCCATAACCCATTTGGTGCGACATTTCGTGGCAGGCCACAAACGGGCGGTTAAATACCGGCATCTGGTAGTTCATCTGTGCCTCGCCGGTAAAAGGATTGTAGTAACCCGAGGTACCAATGTAGTTCATCACGAAAGTGATCATCGATGGCTTTACCCGTGGGCTATATGTGCTAAACTCTTCTGAAGTTTTTGAAAGTGCCATGATAGCCCCCTTAGCCCTGTTATAAATGCTATCGTTTCCTGTTTGCAGATCGGCAGCATTAACGCGGCTACGGGTACTATTGGCGCTATCGATGAGGATGGATGTAACACGCTGCAGTTGAGCAGTAGTGTAGGTACTATCTCGCAGGTTTAATCGTTCTGCAGCGGATGGGCGAAAGTAATTCAATCCCCAGAAAACATAGAATATTAAAATGCCGGATTGTACACCGATGGCGACTTTCAGCGCCAGCAGTCCGGCTTCTGCCCAGCGTTTTTTAAAGCAATGTTTAACAAACTTGGCAACTGCCCATACAAGGAAAATTATAACCGTTAAATAAACCAGATCCCCTACACTAAACGGGAACAGGTTAAAAACCGGATGCAGGATATGGCAAATAAAACGGTAGGTGCTTTTTGAATAATATTTCTCAACCGCGGCCGGATGATCGGCAAAAAGGAACAGTAGGTTGGTGATGAGGAATAAAGCCAGTATGGCTACCCCACGTTTAATGAAAGCTTTTTTTAGGTTACGCTTCTGCATTTATGCAGTAAATATAAAATGTTTTAGCTGCAGTGCATAAAGTAAAAAGCCCCTGATTGTGATCGGGGGCTTTTTAAATATGACGATGATTAATCTATCCATTCAAATTTAGTGTAAGGTACCAGCGCCTCCGGGATTTTGATACCCCTTTCGGTCTGGTTATTTTCCAGTAAGGTAGCTACGATACGCGGTAAGGCCAGCGCGCTGCCATTTAAGGTATGGGCCAGCTGCGTTTTACCCTCGGCATTACGGAAACGAAGTTTTAACCGATTAGCCTGGTAGGTTTCAAAGTTTGATACGGATGACACCTCTAACCAGCGTTGCTGCGCCGCGCTCCAGGTTTCCATATCGTAAGTTAAAGCACTTGTGAAACCCATGTCGCCACCGCAAAGGCGCAGAACACGGTATGGCAAGCCAAGCTTTTGCAACAAACTTTGTACATGCAGGCTCATATCTTCTAATACATCGTAAGAGTTATCCGGATGCACTATCTGCACTATCTCTACTTTATCAAACTGGTGCAGGCGGTTTAGTCCGCGTACGTGCGCACCATAAGAACCTGCCTCCCGGCGGAAACATGGCGTATGTCCACAGTTACGCACCGGCATCTCTTCACCTTTCAATATCACATCGCGGTAAAGGTTGGTGATGGGTACTTCGGCAGTAGGTATAAGATAAAGCTCATCCTCGGTAACAAAATACATCTGCCCTTCTTTATCGGGCAACTGCCCGGTTCCAAAACCCGATGCTTCATTAACTACCAATGGTACGCCCACTTCGCTGTAACCGGCTTTCTCGGCCTCATCAATAAAAAAATTGATCAGAGCGCGTTGCAGTTTAGCACCTTTATTTTTGTATACAGGGAAACCAGCTCCAGTTATCTTCACCCCCAATTCAAAATCTATCAGGTTGTACTTCGCAGCCAGTTCCCAGTGCGGTAAAGCATTGGCAGGCAGCTCAGGTTTACTGCCATTCTCTAAAACAACTTCGTTATCATCGGCAGATACACCTTTTGGTACTGATGAATGCGGAAGGTTTGGCAATACTACCAGTTTATCCTGCAGCTCGGTTTCAAGTGCGGTTAATTGCTCGCCTAATTGCTTAATTTCTTCTTTCCATTTACCGGTGTTTGCTTTAATGGCTTCGGCCTCTTCTTTTTTGCCGTTGCGCATCAGCTCGCCGATTTGTTTTGCAGCCGCGTTAGCTTGTGATGATACGTTATCCGATTGGTTTTGAGTTTGGCGGCGTTTCTCGTCCAAGGCAATTATCTCATCAACCAATTCGGGCTGTTTAAAATTTTTAACAGCCAAACGTTCTAAAACTTTATCCCTGTTATCGCGGATATAACTAACTTGCAGCATCTTTTTTTGATTAAAAGGCAAATATAACAGTTTGCCGTTTGCAGCGGGCAGTTTGCAGTTTTTTTGTAAGCGCTACTGCAAACTGCAAACCGGCTACTGCAAACTGTTAAAAATGAACCAAACAGGCAAATTATACTTAGTGCCCACGCCAATCGGCAACCTTGAGGATATGACCTTTAGGGCTATACGTGTATTGAAAGAGGCCGACCTGATACTGGCCGAGGATACGCGTACATCGGCACCAATGCTGAAACATTTTGATATCCAGAACAAGGTGTTTGCCCACCATCAGCATAACGAACATCAAAGCAGCAACGAGATCATCAAATTTTTGCTGATGGGACAAAACATTGCTTTGATATCAGATGCCGGCACACCGGCTATATCGGATCCCGGATTTTTCCTGGTGCGCGAGGCGTTGAAATTTAATATCGCCGTTGAATGCCTGCCCGGTGCTACGGCATTTGTACCGGCGTTGGTTAACTCGGGCTTCCCTACGGATAAGTTTTGTTTCGAGGGATTTTTGCCCCTTAAGAAAGGCCGACAAACCCGCTATAAATCCCTTGCGCAAGAAGAGCGTACCATTATACTTTACGAATCTCCGCACCGTTTATTGAAAACGCTTGAGGAAATGGCGACGTATTTTGGGGCCGAGAGGCAGCTTTCAATATCACGTGAGCTAACCAAAATGTTTGAAGAAACCGTACGCGGTACCGTAACCGAAGTGAAAACCCACTTTGAAACACACCCCATAAAAGGTGAGTTTGTGATATGTGTAGCGGGAGCAGAGGAAATTGAAGGGAAGAAGAAAAAGAAATACAGGAACGATGAAGAGGAGTAAAACAATCTAAAAGTCATGTCATTGCGAGCGATAGCGTGGCAATCTCGTCGCTTGCAATGAACGCGAGGAGATTGCCACGTCGCTGCCGCTCCTCGCAATGACATAATCAGAAATGATATGCAGATCAATGAATTTGCTGTTTACATCACCACGAATAAAGTTAACACAGTATTTTATACAGGGGTTACAAGTGATTTATCTGGCAGAATATTACAACACAAACAGAAAATATTTAAAGGCTTCACTGCGAAATACGATTGTCATAAGCTGGTTTATTTTGAGCAATTTCAGTGGATACAAGACGCTATAGACCGGGAGAAACAGATAAAAGCATGATCGAGGCAGAAGAAAATTAATCTGATCATAAAAGACAATCCAGGTTGGAGTGATTTAAGCGAAGGCTGGTACGACTAAATAAACAAACCTATATGTCATTGCGATCCGCCGAATGGCGGAGAAGCAATCTCGTCGCATGTAAATAAACGCGAGGAGATTACCGCGTCGCTGCCGCTCCTCGCAATGACATAAGAGAAGATATCAAATGAAAAAAAACATACTCCTATCCATATTCTCCGGGCTGCTGCTTTGGATAGCCTGGCCCCCTACGCATTATACTACGTTTATGCTGTTCATCGGCTTTGTGCCGATGCTGGTGGCTATGGAGAACATCATCACCTCAGATAGTAAAAGCAAGGGCAAAAAGATTTTTAATACAACCTTCCTGGGCTTTTTTGTGTGGAATGTACTGTGCATTTACTGGGTGTACAATGCGCTGAAAATGATTGGGCCAATAACCGCAATCCCAATTACGCTGATACCTTATGCCCTTGGCCCCGTTTTAATGGCTACGGCCTGCTGGCTGTATTACAGGTTGCGTTTAAAAACCAATCGTGCGGTGAGTTTGGCAGGCTTTGTTTGTTTTTGGATAGGTTACGAATACCTGCACCAAAGCTGGGACCTCAACTTCCCGTGGATGACTTTGGGTAACGGCTTGGCTACCACTCACCAATGGGCGCAATGGTATGAGTACACGGGCGTTTACGGTGGCACTATCTGGATATGGGCTATCAACATCCTTGTATTCCTCATCTACATTGGCTTACGCGAATCGCAAACAAAACAAACCAGATTGAAGCTGATAGTTGCGACAGTTTTAACTTTTATCCTACCCTTAAGCTTCTCACTTTACACTTATTATAAATACGAAGAACGCTCCAACCCATCCAACGTAGTGGTGGCACAGCCCAATATAGATCCTTACGAAAAGGAAGGCACAGTACCACCGGCTGAGCAGATATCTATCCTAACCAAACTTTGCGATTCTATCGGCCAGCGCAACACCGAATACTTTATATGGCCCGAGACCGCCATTGTACAGGATATGGATGAAGACCACATCCGTATAGAAAACCCATACCTACAAGTGAAGCGTTTTTTAGGGCGGTTTAAAAACGGCAATGTATTGACCGGTGGCGAAACCCATAAATTCTATGTGAACCGCGCAACCGCCACCGCTGCCCCGCTTGAGGATGGCAGCGGTTTTTACGACCGTTTCAGCGCAGCCATTAACATTGAAAATTCTGATAAAGTACAGTTCTATCACAAATCCCGTCTGGTACCGGGGGCGGAGTCGTTACCTTTTGGCAATGCTTTGTCTTTTATTAAGCCGGTATTTGAACACCTCGGCGGGGCAGTGGGTGCTTACGGCCTGCAAACCGAGCCAAGTGTTTTGTTCTCACAAAGTGGCATAGGAGCTACGCCGGTAATTTGCTACGAATCGCTTTGGGGCGGGTGGGTGGCTAAATCTGTAAAACAAGGATCGCAGTTTATTGCCATTATTACTAATGATGGCTGGTGGGAAAACACATCAGGAAAGGACCAGCACCTTGATTATGCAAAGCTGCGGGCTATTGAGAACCGCAGATGGGTGTGCCAGGCGGCTAATACCGGTATTTCAGCTTTTATCAACGGCCGTGGCGATGTGGTACAGCAAAGCAAATGGTGGGTGCGTACCGCTTTGAAACAAGACATCAACCTTAACAGCGACATTACTTATTATACTGAACACGGCGATTATCTGCCAAAAACCGGTAGCGCATTGGCTGTTTTGGGAATGATATTTTTATTGATCAGGATACGCAGGAAATAGTTAAGACGTCATATTCGCCGAATCCCGCTTCAAAATAAACTCCTGAAGGTCATTTATCGGCTGGCGGATGATCTTACCTACATGCACACCGTTTTCTCTGCAGATGGCAGTCAATTCATCAGCAAAAACATAAGCAATGGAGCCTACAAAATGGCACTTAAACTTATCGTATTGAGGGTAAGATTGCTTAACGTTGGTTTCAACAAACTCCTGAAGCCCATTTCTTAACACACCTTGCCCATATTCCGTAGGGCGTACCTCGCTCAAAAATTTTGAGAAAGCAGCGAGATAAGCGTTGCCTCGTGGTTTACGATAAACATTTTCTATAACGGCTTCTTTTGTGGGATTAAAGGCTTTTTTGAATTTTACGGCAATATCACCAGGCATCCTGTCATAAAGATAATCGGTTAACAATGCTTTACCGAACCAGGTACCGCTTCCTTCATCGCCCAATACATAGCCCAAACCGTGTTGCCCGTCATGAATATCCTCGCCATCAAAAAACGAAATGTTTGAACCTGTACCAAGCACGCAACAAAAGCCCTTCTCGTGCCCGCAGGTAGCATAGGCTGATGCCAGCAGATCGCTGTCTACACTAACATATGCATCAGTAAAAATGTTACTAAGGGCATTGGTCACTATCTCATGCCTGTCCGGACTGGAACAGCCGGCACCAAAAAAATATATTTCGGTAATATCTTTGGCCAGGGCCACCATTTCAGGCACTTGTTCCTGAATGATCTTGGTGATCTCTTTTTCTGTTAAAAAGTATGGGTTTAAACCGGCACATTTAAATGCTTTATTGCCTTGCCCGGGTATGGCTAAAAGCCAGTCTGTTTTTGATGATCCGCTATCTGCTACTAAAATCATGTATTAAGTTCTTCCAATGCCTCGTGTGTCAACGGTTTATGAACAAACTGGGTAACATATCTGTTGCCCAACGAGTTATTCATATCGGTTGGATCAAGCGATGATGAAAGCATAAATATTTTGGTATGTTCTTTATCTATGGTGAGTTGCTCGTATGCCTGCAAAAACTCAAACCCGCTCATTTGCGGCATGCGGATATCTACAAACATCACATCCGGTTTTACGCTACCGTTTTCAAGGGCATCCAATGCCTCCACCGGAGATTGTATCACAATTATCTTTTCGGCAAAGGTGCTGCTCTCTAATATTTTGCGTGTAACAAAATTGTCGATGTAGTTATCATCGATAAGCAAGCAGATTTTATATTGGAACGCCATATATTTCAAAAATATACATTTTTAGTATATTATTGAATATTTATACTGTTAGTAATCTGCTGCAAAGTTACTTCGGCCATTTTTGATTGGTACAGGGCATTTGAATAGATAGACTGCGCATTAAGATAATTACGTTGCGCTTCGCGTATCTCTAAAGGCGTGATATTGCCCAACCGATATTTTTCTAATGATATTTCGAGGTTTTTCTTTGTCAGGTCAACGTTAGATTGGCTCAGCTTTATCAGATCAAGGCCTGATAAATAAGCGATAAAAAAGTTGCTTATCTGTGCATCTACCTCCTGCTGTGTTTTTTTCTGGGTGATATCCGCATTAGCTATTTGTAGTTTGGCATTACGCTCTTTGCGCCATTGGTTAAAGCCATCAAAAATATTTATCGATGCCGTAAGGCCATACGCCAAACCATGTGTGTTTTGACTTAGGGTGAAACCCGCCGGTGTACGGCTATTAGAGAAAGTGTAGCCTGATGTTACGCCAACAATAGGGTAACGGGTAGAGCGTACTTGTTTAAGGTTGATCTCGGCCAGGCGTTTATTGATCTGCGACGCCAGTATAGCCGGGTTCTGCGTTTGTGCTTTTGAAAGTATATCGCCCAGCACCAATTGGTTGCTGATGGCCAGCGTACTATCTACCGTGAAATCCGTTTGCAGATCGCGCACCAACAGTTGGTTTAATTGAATCTGGGTAGTTTTAAAAACCTGGATCTGCGATAGTAATGTTGCGGTATCGGTATTCAATGCTATCTGGGCATTGTATACATCAAGGCGGGATATGCGGCCCACTGCAAACTTATCATTGGCATAACGCAGTTGCGTGCGCGATATGTCAATAGCACCTTTCAGGGCCTGTATTTGCACGTTTTGCGCTACCAGATTGTAATAGGTTGTAATTACGCCTGCAACAGTAGCCTGTATAGTATCCTGCAAGCGGATGGCACCTAACTTATCCATCTGCTTTAACATATCATAATTGGCAAACATGTTAAAGCCATCAAATATGGTCCAGTTTAGGTTTACACCGTAGTTGTTGTTGCTGTTATTGGCGTTAAGGTTGTTTATTGTACCATCGTTACGGGTTTGCCTTGTTTTTTGGCGACTGCCGTTAAATGCTGCATCGCCGGTTACTACAGGCAATATCCCTGCATTACCCAGCGTAACGTTATTGGTAGCTATAGTTGCATTATTTTGCGATAGCTTAATGTTATAATTATTCTTTAAGGCCAACTCTACCGCATCCTTAAGCGTTAAGTGCGGCGCCTGCGGGTTGGTAGCAATTTGTGCGCGCAAGCCCGTTGCCAAAGCAGTAAGGCAAACCATAAAGCAAAGTGTTTTCCTGATGATCATATTGCTTAAAGTTTTTCTATTAATAATGGCGCTTTAGGTTCGGTTTCTTCTTCGGGTTCTGCGTCAGGGTCACGGCGTGTTTTTGAGGCAAATACCATATACATGGTTGGGATAACGTAAAGCGTTAGCACCAAGGAGAACAGCATACCGCCAATGATCACGATACCCAATGATACACGGCTTTTTGCACCGGCACCTAAAGCCAATGCTATCGGTACGGAACCTAATACCACCGCCAAACTGGTCATCAATATTGGGCGAAGGCGTGATGTGGCTGCTTCTACCACCGCTTCATATTTATTTAAACCATGTTCCATGCGCTGGTTAGCAAACTCTACTATCAGGATACCGTTCTTGGTAACCAAACCTACAAGGGTGATAATACCTATCTGACTAAAGATATTAAACG
>JAESTD010000283.1 GCA_016763755.1 Mucilaginibacter sp. | reverse complement strand
TCCTTTGGAGAGGGCAGGGTGAGGCTAAAATAAAAAATATCATCCCCATGAAAGCCGTAGTACTTGAATTAGCAGAAAACCCGATAGTTGTAAAAGATGTTGCCAAACCTACGCCCGGCGAGGGAGAGGTATTGGTACGGATAAAAGCCGCTGCCTTAAACCGCCGAGATTGGTGGATAACGCAGGGCAAATACGCAGGTATAAAGTATCCTACCATTTTAGGCGCTGATGGTGCAGGTATTGTGGCCGAAGCAGGCGAGGGTGCCGCCGATTGGGTAGGCAAAGAGGTTATCATCAATCCATCTCACAACTGGGGCGAGCATGCCGAGTTTCAGGGGAAAGATTTTAAAATATTGGGCCTGCCGGATGATGGTACTATGGCCGAGTACGTTTTGGTTAAAGCCGAATACCTTTATCCCAAACCGGCGCATTTGACTTGGGAACAGGCGGCTTCCGTTCCGCTGGCTGGATTAACTGCATATCGTGCATTATTTACCACGGCACACCTTAAAAAAGGTGATAAGGTTTTGATCGTAGGCGTTGGGGCAGGTACCGGAACTTTTCTGTTGCAATGGGCTTTGGCAGCGGGTGCACAGGTATTTGTTACATCAGGCACCGGCGAAAAAATAGCGCAGGCTAAAATGCTTGGTGCATGTGCTGGGGTAAACTATAAAGCGCAGGATTGGTCGCAGGAGTTGAAACACCTTGCAGGTGGTTTTGACGTGGTGGTTGACAGTGCCCTCGGCCCTGATTTTGCCAAGATACCTGATCTATGTAATCCAGGCGCTCGCATTGTGTTCTTCGGCGGTACGGCAGGGAATATCCCTGAAATAAACGCCCGCCCGATATTCTGGAAACAGATACAGATACTGGGTACCACCATGGGGACACAGGATGAGTTTAAAGCCATGCTTAATTTCGTGACCGAACATAAGATCATACCTGTTGTGGATGAGGTTTATCCCCTTGCTGAAGCGAAAGCTGCATTTAAAAAAATGGGAGCATCAAGGCAGTTTGGTAAGATAGTATTGGCTATGTCCTGAAAGGCAAAAGATTATCATACTTATCAACATTGTTAAACATTAATCACATTTTAATATTTTACCTGCTATATAATTTCTAATTTTCGCCTTTGGTTTTGTGATTGATTATTTACCTATGAGACAAGTGTGCGTTACTGTCATTTCTGCTGTTTTTTCTGTTCTTTCGTTAGCATCCTGCAACTCCAACCCCGGGCACAACAAAAATGGCGAGGCCGATAACGGCAAACCTTTTAATCCTGCTGAGATCCTGAAGTATAACCCCAAAGACGAGGATAAAAAAATTGACGAGTTTATGCAACACCTGCACAAAGTGAGCGGCTTTAACGGCAACGTACTTGTAGCAAAAAAGGGTAAAATTGTTTATGAAGGCGCCTTCGGCTGGGCCAATCACCTAACGCGCGATAGCCTGAAACTTGGTTCTCAGTTTGAACTGGCGTCTGTAACCAAAACTATGACGGGTACAGCCATTATGCAGCTGTGGGAGCGTGGCAAGATAAAACTCGATCAAGATGTGCGCGATTTCTTTCCTGATTTCCCTTACGAGGGTGTAACCATTCGCCTGCTCTTAACACATCGCAGCGGTATGATGAACTATGTTTACTTTGTAGACAATATTTATCGCACACAGCACCTTAACCAAAAAAAGGGCTTAACCAACAAAGAGGCGATGGATCTGATCGCTAAGTATAAACCAGCTCGTTTTAACAAGCCCAACGCCAGCTTCCTGTACAACAACAGCAACTTTATGGTACTGGGTGCCATCATAGAAAAAGTAACCGGCCAAAGCTATGCCGATTACATGAAAGAGAACATTTTTAAACCGGCTGGTATGACGCATACGGCAGTGTACTCTAAAGCCGTATATGATAAAATCCCGGTGGATGTTGTGGGGCATGATCGTAACAGCTGGAAATATTCGGTAGCACAAAATTTTTTAGACGGCCCTGTGGGCGATAAAGGTATTTACAGTACCGTTGCCGATCTTTTTGTGTTTGACCAGGCGCTTAAAGCCGGTAAGCTCATCAAACCTGCCACCCAGGATTCGGCTTATACAGCGCACAATCCTATGATACGCGGGCACTTTAGCTATGGGTATGGCTGGCGGGTATTTGAATCGCCGGGCCAGAAAGTTGTTTACCACACCGGCTGGTGGCACGGCTTCCGCCATATTTATTTACGCGATCTTAAAAACGATGTCACCATTGTTTTGTTAGGTAATATGGTGAACGGCAGTTTACTGCATCTTGATGACCTGTTTAAAATGACAGGGATACCGGTAGTACGCAAAGGAGCCTATAACGGCAGCGGGGATACGGCGGAAGATTAAGTTTCAGATGTGCAGATGCCAGATGTGCAAATGTGCAGATGAGATAATTTATGAATAACCGGATGGCAATTTGCATATCTGCACATTTGCATATCCGCACATCAAAACACTATGTTCGATAAATTAATGGAAGCCCAGCAAAAGGCTGGCGAGGTAAAACAAAGGTTAGATGCAATCACCGTTACCGGCACTGCCGAGGGGGGTAAGATAACCGTACAGGCTAATGGCAACAAAGTAGTTAAGTCAATTGCTATTGATGAGGACTTTTTGAAAGAGGCCGATAAAGAAGAATTAGAAGAACTGCTTGTTGTAGCCGTAAACAAGGCTTTGGAGCAAGCAGAAAACGTTAGCCAGAGCGAAATGGCCGCCATGACCAACGCAATGCTTGGCGGTATGGGTGGCCTGGGCAACCTGTTTGGCAAATAACGAGTAATACATCTATAAACATTACAGTATGAAACTCACTTATTATGGTCAGTCGGCACTTGAATTGGTTGTCGATGGTAAGACCTTATTGTTCGATCCGTTTATTACCGGTAACCCTTTGGCAAAAGACATCGACGTTGCCGCGTTAAAGCCCGATTATATCCTGGTATCACACGGCCACGGCGACCACGTTGGCGATTTAGTTGACATTGCTAAGCGTACCGGGGCTAAAGTTATCTGTATTGCCGAAATTGCCAACTGGCTGGGTAACCAGGGAGTAGAAAATGTACACGGTATGAATATAGGCGGCGGATTTAATTTTGATTTTGGCCGCGTTAAAATGGTAAATGCCGTACACTCCAGCGCCCTGCCCGATGGCTCAAACGGTGGTAACCCTGCAGGCTTTGTAATATATGGCGGTGGTAAAACCATCTATTTTGCAGGTGATACTGCTTTAACCTACGACATGAAGTTAATGGCCGATGATAACATTGATTGGGCGCTGCTTCCTATCGGCGATAACTACACCATGGGTGCTGATGATGCTATCAAAGCTGCAGCGTTTGTTAACTGCAAAAACATAGTTGGCGTGCATTATGATTCATTCCCGGTTATCAAAATAAATAAAGATGAAGTGGCCGAAAAATTCCTGAAAGCCGGCTTAAACTTAAAGCTGCCCGCTGTAGGTGAAAGTATAGAGCTTTAACATTAAAACTCACATATAAAACAAAAGGCCCCGAAATAAATTCCGGGGCCTTTTGTTTTGAATAAGATAAATAGAATGCCGACTACATTTTCATGGTGTCTTTCTTCATTTTAGAAGTGTCTTTCCACATCTTCTTCTCTTTCTTCATCTTCTTGTGCTCTTTTTTAGTTTTGGTAGTGTCTTGTTGGGTTTGCATTGGTGCTGCAAACGCATTGATGCTTCCAAAAGAAATAGCAGCAATAGCGATGGTGGCAATTGTCTTTTTCATGGTTAGTTAATTTAAGTTTTTTAGTTTCTCTAATTATATAACGAATTAACTGACAATTGGTGTTCTATCTTATCAATTAATTTTTCGTTAAATTACTGTGCCACTTGGTATAACGGCGCGTTTCTTAATAATAACAATACCCTCAACAACTGTATAAGTAGGATAATCCCCATCAGGTAGTTTGCTACCGCAATTGATGGTTACATTATCGCCTATGTAGGTATTCTTATCGATGATAGCATTTTTTATACAGCATCTGTCGCCGATACCCATGGCGGGCATCTTGTTCTGTTTAGCGAGCTCTATCTCATCAAGAGTTTGATAATTATCGCTGCCCATTACATAACAGTTCTCTATCTGGGTGTTAAAGCCAATACGGGTACGAATACCAATGATTGAACGCTTAACCAAACTTGCATTGATAATACAACCATCGGCAATAATAGATTTCTCCATGGTTGTGCCCGATATTTTAGTTGGCGGCAGCATGCGCGCGCGGGTAAATATCTGGTTGCTGTTAAACAGGTTAAACTGCGGGATATCATCAGTAAGCCCCAGGTTGGCATCAAAGAATGACGGAATGGTACCAATATCTGTCCAGTAACCTTCATACTGGTAGCTAACCACCTTGTGGCCTATAATTGATTGCGGGATGATCTCTTTACCAAAATCCGTTTCTTCTGTATTTTCTAACAGATCGTAAAGCAGTTTTTTGTTAAAGATGTAGATACCCATTGATGCCAGGTATAGCCTGCCCTGGGCTTTCATCTCGTCACTCACTTCTGATACCAGGTCTTCAAAACCGGTTTTAGGTTTTTCAACAAATGAAGTGATCAGGTTGTTGTCGTCTGTTTTAAGGATACCAAAACCAGGAACATCATTTGCATGTACCGGGATGGTAGCGATAGAAATATCGGCTTCTTTCTCGATATGCTGCTGTATCATTTCGTCGAAATCCATCTGATATAGCTGGTCGCCGGATAGGATCAGTACATATTCAAACTCGTGCACATTTAAATGGTGCATGCTCTGCCTTACCGCATCAGCCGTACCTTGAAACCAATGGCCGCTGGTTGGGGTTTGCTCAGCAGCCAAAATATCAACAAAGGCCTTGCTGAAGGTGCTGAAGTGGTACGTGTTTTTAATGTGCTTGTTAAGCGATGCCGAGTTAAACTGCGTTAATACGAATATCCTGTCGATACCCGAATGAAGACAGTTAGAGATGGGAATATCCACCAGGCGGTATTTACCGGCAATTGGCACAGCGGGTTTTGAACGGGTTTGTGTTAGTGGCGATAAACGGCTGCCCTGCCCGCCTCCAAGTACAATACTGATTACTTTCGATGTCATATCTTAAGGAATTAAACTTTGGTACAGATCTGTATATTCTTTTGCCGAACGCCCCCATGAAAAATCCAGCCCCATCATTCGCTTGCGCAGGGTTTGCATTTTGCGGGTGTCCTTATATAAATCAATTGCCCGGTTTATAGATGCACTGATGTCATCTATAGTAACATGGTCAAAACGTATGCCGTAACCGCCATCGTCGCCAAAATCAATCACGGTATCGCGTAAACCACCGGTGCTGCGCACCATGGGTAGTGTGCCGTAACGCATGGCGTACATTTGGTTTAAGCCACAAGGCTCCACGCGCGATGGCATCAGCAAAAAGTCTGATCCGGCATATACCAGGTGGGCTAAGGATTCATCGTATCCTATAAAAATAGCGCACTGCTCCGGATAAGTCTCCTTTAGCAGCTTTAGTCCCTCTTCCGTCTCTGCATCGCCGGTACCCAGTACAAAAAAGTTCACCACGTCGCCGCGCTCTTTGATGATGCGCTCTATAGATGCCGGCAACAGGTCAGATCCTTTCTCATCAACCAACCGGCCTATAAAGGCAACAAGTGGCTTGGCAGTGTCTAAATTAAAGCGCTCGCACAATGCGGCTTTGTTTGCTGCCTTGCCTTTGCTTACCGCAGCAGCATCGTAATGCGCAGGCAGCATGGGGTCGGTAGCGGGGTTCCATACTTCGGTATCAATACCGTTTAGGATACCCACACCTTTTGCGCTTTCTAAATAAAAGAGATACTCGAGCCCGTTACTGTTCTTTGTTAATTCATCAAGATAGCTTGGCGACACGGTGGTATATCTCCAGCAGCATTTAACAGCACTGGCCAGGGGGTTGATACCGCCGCTCCATTCCAGTAAACCAGTCTTATAAAAATCAACCTCGGGTAACAATTCCAGTCTGTCCCAGCCAAAAGCGCCGTGGTACTGACCGTTGTGAATGGTAAACACAGTTGGGATCTGCGCAAGCCTGGTGTACAATGCAGAATGATACATCAGGAAAGGGATCAACCCTGCATGATGGTCATGACAATGGATCAGATCAGGCGATTGTCCGCTCCAATTTATCCAATCCAAAAACAGATCTGGAAGGCCAGGAACTGGTCACGCTCGTCGGGATAGCTGTAAACATTTTCCCGGTCAAGCAATCCCGGTATGTGTATCAGATAAAGTTCAAAACCCAGTTTATCAGTTTGTTCTTTTAAGATCTCAAAATATATCCTGCGTGAACCCAACAAGGATGTGCCCTGGAAAACCATCTCAAACTGGCTTTCGTGTACAAATTTACGGTTGTAAAAGGGCATTACTACGGCCGCCTGTATCCCCGCCTGGTTCTGGTATTTTGGCAATGCGCCAACAACGTCGGCAAGGCCGCCAACCTTAGCAATGGGATAGCATTCGGCACTTAAATGGAATATTCTCATTTGGGTGGATATATGGGTTAAGGTACTAAACATTTCCCCAAATGAACAAACACATAATTTGAAAAATGTGTTTGAAGTACTGCTATAATTTAATTAAAAGCCAGTGTTATTTGCCATTTCTTTAGAATAAGGTTTTGCAGGTAGTTTCTTATTATGAAAATAATAACAGTAGAGATGATAGGAAGTAGAAAAGGCTGTTGTTTAAACCGCCTTGCATTGTAATTTATTCAGATCGAGTTTCTCTTCAGCCGGTGGCTTTACACCAGCCGGCTTTTTGTATTTGGCCAGGTTAATAAGCAATACACTCACCAATATGATAATCAAACCGATTACTTGTAACCACGAGATATGCTCGTTTGCAAACAACACGCCTAACAGCACGGCGATAACAGGGTTAACATAGGCATGCGTACTCACCTGTGTTGCCGGTCGAACGCTTAGCAACCATACGTAAGCCGTAAAGGCAGCTATCGAACCAAAAAAGATGAGGTACAGTAACGCAAACCAGGCTTGCGCCGGAATTTGCGAGATATCGAATCTGGCAAACTCGCCATGTGCCGCAGCAGCAGGTAAAAATACAACGCCTGCAATGAGCATTTGCCAGGCAACCGTTACTCTTGAGGGGCTGCTGCTACCCTTATATTTTGAATATAATGAACCAGTTGCCCAACCGATAGGGCCAACTACCAGCAATATCATGCCTATCAGTTTCGCGCTATTCTGCGGGCCGCTGAAAGAGCCCATCAACTGTTCACCAAAAAGCAAAAGTACGCCTGCAAAACCGATCACCAATCCGCTTATTGTAGCGGTGCTTTTTAAATTCTCGCGCCAGTTGCGTTTATCCAGCACTACAAACCATATAGGGTTGGCTGATACCATGATGGCTACCATAGCACTTGGCAATGCCTGTTCTACCCATATTACTATCCCATTCCCCACGGCCAGTAACAGGATACCACTCACAGCGGCATTGATCACATCACGCTTTATCCAAAGCTTATCACCTTTGAATTTACACCAGGCCAGCATCAATACACCGGCAGCTATAAAACGCATAGCGCCCATCAGCATGGCCGGAATGCCGTGTACAGCCATTTGAATAAAGAAATAAGTTGAACCCCATACAACATAAACCGTTGCAAATGCAACAATCACTAAAAATGTTGATGGTGCTTTTTTTGTGATGGTGTTCATGACAATCGTTTTTTAGAAATTAATGCATCAATGCTCCATTTATAGACTGGCACGCAAGCCAACAAAAAACTTGCGGCACTCACCGTAAAAACAGAATAACTTATAGGCGAATCAATCCCCCGGGAAATAGTCATACTTACAGCAAAGGCCAGTGTAAGCAAACCGCTACCGTAGGCGGCCAGGCGGGTAAAAAGGCCAAGCAAAAGCAATATTCCAAATACGCCTTCACCTACAGACGCAATAACGGCCAAAGGTGTTACCAAGGCTGGTGGCAGAAATGACATGGTATCTCTTGAAAGAATCATAAAATGTTCCCAATCGCCCCAGCTAACATGCGGCAGGCCGTAGGCCCCAAGCAGCCCAAGCCTGTCGGCAACCAGCCAAATGTAGCCTACGCCCAAAGCAGCTCTCAAATAAATACCGGCAAAGTTGTAATTGGTCATCTTAGCTATTTTTTGTTTGATGATATAAAAATACTGCTCTTGTGGCCTATCTTTATAGTCCAGATAAAACAAGCAAGATAGTCCAGCATGCAAATCGTATCAGCTTTACTTAACATTGACAAAAGCCTGCCGACACCTGTTTATCAGCAGATAGCTAACGATATTATATACCATATCAGGCAAGGGACATTAAAACCAACCATGGCTTTACCCAGCAGCAGGGCATTGGCTGCATCGCTTAAAGTGCACCGCAATACGGTGGTTGCGGCATACGATGAATTATATGCACAAAGCTGGGTGGACGTATACCCCAAGAAAGGGATATTTATTGCGGCTAACCTGCCGGAGGTTAGTCCGAGGGCGCTGGTATCTGATATCAATGTTAAAAAACTGGCCTATCCCGATGAAACGCATTTTACCGTTTGTGATAAAAAGCTGGGGCATGTACGTCTGTTTAATCCTGGCGCTTCCCATAGCATTACATTTAACGAGGGATTCCCGGATACCCGCCTGGCTCCTGTTGAATTGATGCTGCGCGAGTACCGGCGTTTTGCCAATTATCAGTTTACCCAAAAATATTTATTGTACGGGCCCGAGCAGGGGTCTGAAAATTTACGGGCAGAGTTAGCCTCGTTCCTGAGCGAAACCCGGGGCCTGCATGTACAGCCCGAGCATGTCCTGATCACGAAAGGTGCACAAATGGCGATTTATTTAGCAGCACAATTGCTGCTGGATAAAGATGACGTGGTTATTGCTGGCGATCCCGGCTATTGCGGCGCTAATGAAGTGTTTGAGCAAACCGGGGCTAAACTGGAGCTGGTACCGGTAGACGAACATGGGATAGACCTGGATGCTGTTGAGGCCATCTGCAAAAAACAAAAGGTAACCCTGCTTTATGTGATACCCCACCACCATCAGCCCACTACGGTAACATTAAGTTCTGAAAGGCGCATGCGTTTGCTGGAATTGGCTATGAAATACGGCTTTGCCATTATTGAAGATGATTACGACTACGATTTCCATTACAGCAGCAGCCCCATATTGCCTTTGGCAAGCGCCGATTACTACGGCAGTGTTATTTATGTGGGATCGTTTTGTAAAACTATTGCACCGGGCATCCGCATAGGATTTATGGTTGCACCACCAAACCTGATACGCGAAGCCACCAAGATGCGAAGGTTGATAGACAGGCAGGGCGAGCAGCTTTTAGAAGAAGCTATGGCAAACTTGCTCAAAAACGGCGACATCACCCGCCATCTCAAAAAGGCAAATAAATTGTATCACGAGCGACGGGATATTTTCTGCAAATTATTGCACGAGCAAGTTGGAGAACACATCAGCTTTAAAATACCCGATGGTGGTTTTGCTATCTGGCTAAAATATAAAAATGGCTTACAGCCCGCCATAGTGGCAGAAAAAGCAGCGGCTATGGGCCTGGGCATCAGTGCCGGAAAAGATTATTACTATAATCCTGATCACCTGCATCAACACATCCGGCTGGGCTTTGCATCCATGAACGTTAATGAAATGGAGCAAGGGATCGACCTACTGGCCAGGGCGATTAAAAAAGCCCTTTGATATCAATTAGCCAAATAAGCGCCCGAGCAGGCTGCATCCGCTATCAGCAAACCCTTTTCGCCATTAATGGTATCAATGGTGTGGATGTACTTATAAGAGTTGGTTGCCGCATCAAAGCCTCTATCTATCACTTTGATATAAAGATCATTGATGGAAAAGTTCTGGTTGTTTTGCAGGCATAATAGTGTATTGCTGCTTAGCGGCAAAAAATCTTCAGTATAGCCCAGGCTGTGTAATGCAATTACGCATGAGGCTAATGAAACATCGTCTGTGTTGTTTTTAATTGTATTCACGTTTATTTGTCAGTTTAATTTATTGACGTTATTGATTATCATAATGTTACAGTAAATGTTTATAATATTGTTATCCGCGGAAACTAAGCGTAAAAGAGGACCCTTTACCCGGCTGACTGTCTAAAGCAATGCCGCCGCCGAGGCTGGTAATGTGGGTATGCACCAGATACAGGCCAATGCCTTTACTATCATCGTTGGCGTGGAACTTTTGATTGAGCCCGAACAGTTTGTTGCCAATTTTTTCCATATCGAAGCCAATGCCGTTATCTTCAAATATCAATTGCTTTACACCGTTTGCTATATCGGTATGTATGCGTATCTCAGGCTTTACACCGGGTTTACTATATTTAATGGAATTGGTGATCAGGTTAAGGAAGATGCTTTCCATATAGCACTCGTTAAAATCAACCACATCCCAGGTAGAAAAATCGGTTACTATCGTAGCACCCGAGCTTTCGATCAATGAACTTACTGATCTGGTTACGGAATCCAACGCATCGCCAAGGTTCACCTTAACTGTTTTTGATTTAAGTACAGCTTTGTCGGCTAAGCCATCAACATAACTGTTTAAGGTTTCGCGCAGGCTATCTGTTGCGCCCTGCATTACCTCGATAAATTCGCGCGTTTCGCCATCCTGAATTTTAGACCTGTCCAACATGTTGAACATCTTGATCAAGTTATTAACCGGCGACCGCATGTTGTGCGATGTAGCAAAAGTTAACTGTTTCAGGTCGCCGTTTAATGTAGTGAGGTTCTTGATCAGTGTATTACGATCTTCCTCTACCTTCTTTTTGTGCGTAACATTTTTGGCAACACCGTATACCGTTTGTGTTTCATCATCAGGTATAGATGTCCACGAAAGCCATACCGTTTCACCACTTTTGGTGAGATAGCGGTTCTCGAAATTCAGTAATGGGATCTGCTTTTGCAAATTGGCGCGATGCTGCTGCGTTAAATGCTGATCTTCGGGATGTACAAATTCATTTATAGGCTTTGAGAAAAGTTCTTCTTCGCTGAAGCCCAGCGTCCGCAAAACGGCGGGGTTTACTTTTTTGAAATAACCATCGTATCCGGCAATGCAAAGCAGATCAGCTGATAGTTCAAAAAACAGTTCAATATTGTGGGGAGCTACCTCAATAGACATTTTAAATTTTTTTAGGGGCGTACAAATATTCGGTTGAGGGTGATATGCTTGTATACGGCGGTTATTCAGAAAAGTTGTAAAAGATTAAACGATATATTCTTTGATATCGAAGTAGTTATGGATTAAACTTATCAACCGCGTAAAAAGAAAACGTACACTCAGCGTCGCTTTGCGTCAACTTTAATAAGAGATCAATAATTTAAAATCATTTGTTAATTTTGCCCCTCAATTAGAATAAGTTATATGGCTAAAGCATCTGATGTAAAAAACGGAAATATACTGCGCTTTAACGGTGAGCTGGTACAAGTAGAAGAATTTATACACCGTACGCCGGGCAATCTGCGTGCTTTTTACCAGGCTCGTATGCGCAACGTTAAAACTGGCAAATTGGTTGAGTACCGTTTCCGTACCGATGAAGAGGTGGATATTGCCCGTGTTGAAACTAACGATTACCAATACCTGTATGAAGATGGCGATGCATTAGTGATAATGGATAACACTACATACGATCAGCATAATGTTCCTAAAACACTGTTTGGCCCTGCGGTTAAATTTTTAAAGGAAGGCATGAACCTGATAGTTGCCTTTGAAAGCGACGAGCCGATCATGGGTCAGGTACCAAACTCTGCAGAGTTGGAGATTACCTACACTGAGCCTGCTGTTAAAGGCGATACCTCAAGCGGTGCTCTTAAAATGGCTACTGTTGAAACCGGTGCGGAGATCCGCGTTCCGTTGTTCATCAACATTGGCGATAAAGTTAAGGTTGATACCGCAACAGGTTCTTATGTAGAGCGTGTAAAAGGTTAATACTATTAATTAGATATGAAATTGAAAGTCCCGGCCTGTTGGCCGGGACTTTTTTGTAGGCCTCTTTTTTTAAAGTCTCCCCTTTTGGGGGAGATTTAGAGGGGGCTTAATAAGAAGCCTTTTCCCCCAACCACTCTCCGAGTGGGGGGCTTCAGTATAAATCTAAAACATGCCCCTTGCCCATTTGTAGTTAATAAACACCAATGTTATCAACCATGAGAAAATTAGCCATCTGCTTGGCATTTGCCACAGTAACAATATTTGCAGCCTGTAAAGGCAATACCTCCAAAACGGAAACCGATACCGTTGCTGCCGATAGCGGGCTGGAGCATGTTGGCAACCAATCGCCATCAGATACAGGCAAACTGCAAACTACACCAACCGAAACAGGCGGCAAAGATTCAACCGGGAATGGTGCCGGCACTACCAATATGCCCAAGGATACAGCGAAAACACAGTAGCATTTTTTTAGCAATATTAAATTACCTACATTCGTTTTGCTAAAAAAATTGTCAAATATGAATGAGGTGTTATATGCGCTTTGCGGATTATTGATTGGCGTTATTGCAACTTTTATAATCAAGAAAGATAATGCCGTTGGCATTTCTTTGGCGGAAGCTAACGGACTGCGTGCTGATATCGAATCGCTTAAAATTGCTCTTGCCCGGGCAGAGGAGAAGGCAAATAATCTGGTGGCCGAGAAGGAAAACACTACCCGCCATTTTAAAGATGAGCAGACGCGTTTGTTAGACGAGCTCTCTTACGAGCGGGCTCAACTGGCGCAGGCCAATCAATCTTTGGAGTCATCGCGGTCTTACTTTAAAGCTCAACAAGAAAAATTTGCCGAGCAAAAGCAGGAGATAGAAAACACCCGCCTGCATTTTCAGCGCGAGTTTGAGAACGTGGCCGAGAAACTGCTGAAAGAAAAATCGCGGGAATTTACAGATCTGAACAAGAACAGCATTGATGCGATACTGAATCCGCTTAAGGAAAATATTAAAACCTTTGAGGAAAAGGTAGATAAGGTTTACAATATGGAAGCGGCCGAGCGCAACACGCTTAAAGGTGTTATCACCCAACTGATGGAGCTTAACCAAACCATCAGCAGCGAAGCCTCAAACCTAACCAAAGCCCTCAAAGGCGACAATAAAAAACAAGGTAACTGGGGCGAGGTGATTTTAGAGAAAGTGTTAGAGCGCAGCGGACTGGTACGTGATAGGGAATACCGCATGCAAGCCAGCTTTAACAGCACAGATGGCAGCCGTTTTCAGCCCGATGTAATTATCGACCTACCGGATAACAAACATCTGATCATCGATTCAAAAGTATCACTAATCGCTTATGAGCGACTGGTAAATGCCGAAACCGAAGAAGACCGCAAACTTTTTTCCAAGGGCCACGTCGAATCTATCCGCGGTCATGTGCATAACCTGTCATCAAAAAACTATCATGACCTGCATCAGATCAATTCACCGGATTTTGTGCTGTTGTTTGTGCCGATAGAATCGTCATTCAGTTTTGCTGTACAGCTGGATGCCGAGTTATTTAGCGACGCTTGGGAAAAGCGGGTAGTAATTGTTAGTCCGAGCACCCTCTTGGCCACCCTGCGCACCATTGCCAGCATGTGGAAGCAGGAGCGCCAAAACCGCAACGTAATGGAGATAGCGCGCCTTAGCGGTACCATGTACGATAAGTTTGTTGGTTTTGTAAATGACATGGAAAGCATCGGCAAAAACATCAGCCAAACACAAACAGCTTATGCCAACGCATTTAATAAACTAACCGATGGCAACGGCAACCTTACCGTTACTGCCGAGAAAATTAAAAAGTTAGGGGCCAAGGCCAATAAGCAGATAGATAACCGGTATTTGGACGAAAGCGAAGCCCCCTAACCCCCTAAAGGGGGACAAGATTTTTTTGTCATGGTGAGCCTGTCGAACCACTCATCTTGCAGAGAGGTCTTCGACAAGCTCAGACTGACAGGGTATTAATCGAAAGCGGAAAGATGCTTCGTTTCTCAGCATATCAAGCGTGATTCAAGAGCCTCGGCTCCCCCTTTAAGGGGCTGGGGGGCTAAACGCATTCCACCCCTGCGCTTTCAACTCATGCACATTGCCTGATTTAGTGATGAGCGTATAACCCTCGTTCGGTTCCGTGATGTAGCCGATGATGGAGAAATCCATTTTGTGTTTTATCTTGTCGTAATCGGCTTGTTTAACCGTGAAAAGCAATTCATAATCTTCACCGCCGCTGAGGGCGCACACGGTTGGATCGAGGCCAAACTCACGGGCTGTTTCGTAGGTCATCGGGTCGATGGGGATCTTTTCCTCGTATAGCTTTGCGCCTTTATTGCTTTGTTTACAGATATGCAGTACTTCCGATGCAAGGCCATCAGATACATCTATCATGGCAGTTGGCTTAACACCTATCTCGTGCAGCAGGTCGATAATATCTTTACGCGCTTCGGGTTTTAACTGGCGTTCAACAATATAGTCCTTACCTTCCAGATCGGGTTGGATGTTCGGGTTTTCAAGGTAAACCAGTTTCTCGCGCTCCAGCAACTGCAAACCGACGTAAGCGCCACCTAAATCACCGGATACGCAGATCAAGTCGCCGGTTTCTGCGGTGTTACGGTATACTATATCGTTCTCGCCAGCATAACCCAAAGATGTAACACTGATCACCAAACCCTGGCGCGAAGTTGAAGTGTCGCCACCCACCAGGTCAACATTGTAATTGCCACAGGCCAGGTAAATACCTTCGTAAAGTTCTTCAATAGCTTCCAGTGGGAACTTACTGCTCATGCCGATAGAAACCGTTACCTGCGTGGCAACGCCGTTCATAGCATAGATATCGCTCAGGTTTACCTGTATAGCTTTGTAACCCAAGTGCTTTAGCGGCGTGTAAGCCAAATCGAAATGAACGCCTTCTAAAAGGAGATCGGTGGATACCAGGGTTCGTTTCCCTTCATAGTTCAATACAGCGGCATCATCGCCAATGCCTTTAACGGTGCTTTTCTGCACCAGACTTATATTTTTTGTGAGATGGTTTATCAGGCCAAATTCACCTAACGATTCCAGGTTGGTTTTCTCTTCGTTCTCAAACATATCATTTATGTGATTTCACCGATTGCTTGCGGATTGCACCGATGCAACCGTGTGATTTTAAAAGGCAAAAATACGCAAAGCTTTGCACAATTAACTACGGCATGCTTTAACCTGCATCCAACCCGATACCGGGAACGTTATTCAGCTCCCATTTTCCATTCGCGAATACAGGTTTTTTATATGGATTATTGGTCACCAGCAATGGCCCATCCAGATCGGCCCAATCGCACTGTGGGGCAAGGGCGGCAGCGGCGAGGGTGGCGCAACTGGTTTCGCTCATACAGCCTATTAATACCTTAAGGCCCAGCTCGCGGGCTTTATCAAGCATTCGTTTAGCTTCATGCATCCCTGCCGATTTCATCAGTTTAATGTTGATACCGTGGTATACACCTCCGGCTTTTTCCACATCGGCAAAACGCTGTACGGCTTCGTCGCCGATGATGGGGATTGGACTATGTTCGGTTATCCAGGCGTTTCCATCAATGTCTGTTTTTAGCATGGGTTGTTCTATCAACTTTACCCCTTGCTCTTGCAGCCAGTATATAAAATCAAGGCTTTGCTTACGGTCGGTCCACCCCTGATTGGCATCTACATATAGCGGCCTATCCGTTACCGAACGTATGGTTTGGATCAGTTCCTTATCCGTATCACGGCCGAGCTTTACTTTTATCACTTTTACCTCGGGTGCCTCGTTTATCTTTTGGATGATAACCTCTTTGGCATCTATCCCAACGGTGTAACTGGTCACTGGCATCAGTGCAGGATTGCTGCCTAACATTTGCCAGCAGGGCAAGCCGCTAAGCTTCCCATCAAGATCATGCAGGGCAATATCAATAGCAGCTTTTATAGCGGGGTTGTCGGGGGCGATGCTATCCAGATAAGAAATTATCTCGCCATAGTTGAAAGGGTACTGGAATTGACTAACATCAACCTTGTTTAGAAACTCGACAGCCGTTTGATGGCTCTCGCCCATGTAGGGCACCATTGATGCCTCGCCATAACCAATATGGCCTTCATGGCCGATCTGTACCAGCATCAGCGGCGTAGAGTTGCGCGAAAATTTGGCTATGGTGAACGTATGCTTCAGCAGAAGCTCATATGGCTGGTAAGTAAGCTGCATGTCAAATATCAAAGCTAAAACTTTAAATTTAGGATACTGCTTATCTTTGCGTCTATGTCGGCAAAAATTTACGCCCCGTTTGAGCGCTTTAACTTCAGCAATAAGAACTGTTTCCTTACCGGGGAGGCACTAAAAAGCGAAGAAGAGAAGATCCAGGTTTTCCCACAGTGGCTCATGAGCCAGTACGCACTGGAAGATAAACCCTTTAAACTGCTCGACGAAACGATATCAACCTACAAAGACCTTAAGCTGCCTTGCTCAGCCAATATTAACGATGATTTCCTGGAGCCACTTGAGGAAGAAATTGCCGCGGCTTTTGAAAAAGGATATGAGGGCCTGAAAGCGCTGGATGAACTGAAGCTTTTCCAATGGGCAGGTAAATTACTTTACGGCATCATCTTTAATGAGATCCAATCTGGCATCAGGCTCATGCATTCGCAAGGCGAGGAATTTAGCATGTCGCAGTCTATTTTGCTAAAATTTAGTCAGCTGCATATGATGTTGCAGAGTATTAACCTGCCCATCATATTTGAAGATTTTAAACCTTTTAGCCTGTTTCTGTTTAAAGTAAACAACAACCCCGAGGAGTTTGGCTACCGCGATGAGATAAACACTCAAACGCTTGCGCTACGCATAAAAGATTTTGGTTTGGTAATATGTCTGCAGGACAATGCATCAAACTATTACTACCATAAAAAAGTATACGAGCAGATAAAAGACGACACCCTGCATCCTATCCAGTTTGAGGAGTTCAGCGGCCGTGTATTCTATTCAAACTACCTTTTCAACCGTTTGCCGGAGTACAACATACTGCCTGTTAACGACGAGATCTATATAGAAGAAATGCCCCTGCGCGGATTAAGCAGCAAGCCTTTGTTTGATGAGTGGCAGAACAAAACTTACGGACAAGTACTGGAAAACTTCTGGAAAAACTGGGGCTTCCTGCTGTTAGAGATCATCAAAAACCCAGAGAAGCCGGTTAGTTACCTGTTTGATGAAGACGGCAACAAAATAGCCGGCGACAGTATTACCCTTAGCCTTTAAAATTTATTGAAGAACTCGTTAAGTACATTGTGGTTTAGTGCTACGGTAATTATTATGCCGCTTATGGCACCAAAAAAGTGGGCGTCGTGGTTAATGTTATCGCGTGCGTGCTTAGAAGCAAAATGGCAGTAAACCAGGTAAAGTATGCCGAAGATCCAGGCAGGAATGTTTATTGGAAGAAATAATAAACCCATCTCTGCCTTAGGCTGAAATAAAATAAAGCTGAATATTACAGCGCTGATAGCACCTGATGCTCCAAGGCTATTGTACCAAATATCGTCTTTATGCTTTTGGATGGTTGGCAGGTAGCTCAATACCAAACTTACCAGATACAATACCCCAAACTGCCAGTGGCCTAAATAAGCCTCTAACTGAAAGGCGAAAAAGTAGTAAGAAAACATATTGAAGAACAGGTGGCTCCAATCCTTATGTATTAACCCGCTGGTGATAACCGTATAAACTTTATGCCCACGCGATATATTGTATGGATTGAGAATAAAGTTGCCGTATAGGTTTTCGTTAGAAAAAGCCCAAAGAGATGTGGCTAACGTAACTACAAATATGATAGACGCTACCGGAGCGTACTGTAAATATTCAATCATTTAAGGTCGAGTTTGGTTAGTTGTAAAAGCCTGCCTATCGGATAGCGAAGATAGGTTTTTTCAAAATAAGGCGAATTGCGGTAAACCCAGTTTAATTGGGCCTCGGCGCTGCCAGCCAGTTTTGGGTCAGCAGATTTGGCATCATCCAGTTTCTTTTTTAATTCCGGCTCATCTTTTAGCATTTTGGCGGCTATATCTTCAAATACGTAATCAGAAAAATACTCTTTTTGACCCAGCATGCTATCAAAAAAGTTCCACGCAAAAAACGAATCAACGCCTTGTGGCTCAAGCGTTTCTACAATGTAACGGTTAATGGGTTGGTTCACGTAAACCACGTAATCCCCCTCGTAAAATTTTACTTTTGCATTAACAGGATCAAGTTTTACGCCGGTATGGATGTAGTGCCCTTCATAAGGGCGTGTGCCGCTTTTATAATCGGTAATATAATACATCTGCAGGTTAAGTGTAGTATCATGCGCAAAGCGCTTCATAGCTACTCTGTTCAGCTTAAACAGATCAATTACTTTACCCCAGGCCTGCGGAATAACGTAGGCGACGGGTTTATCAACAGCAACAGTAGCTTTATAGGTATTAAAGAATTTTATGGTTTTTGAATACGGTTTATCGCGATTATAATATAATCGTTTTAATCCGCTTACCTCGCTTGTTTTGTACTCTGCAGCATAGCCTTTAAAGTTGATGGTATCTACCTTACTCATATCAACCTGCCAGTTTAGACCGAAGGTTTTTTGTTGTGCAACTTCAGCATCAACTTTTTTCTTCATTTCGCCTAATAATTTGGCATCGCGCTGGCATATATTAACAAGGTTTTGCATAAAAGCATAGGTAGCCCATACGCGCTTATCAAATGGTTTCAGCATATGAGTTTCCGTCATATAGCTTATGATGTTATGTTGTGCGGCAAAGCCCGTCGAAAAACGCGGTGTTTCCATGAAGCTTACAATCCCGCTATCAGGCAGTCCTTGCTCGCCGGCACCGTAAGGGATCATTTCAAAACCATCTTTTTTCATCCCTTTATACAGATCAGGCGTAAGGCTTTTATCGGTATATGCGGCCAGTGTTGGGTTTTGTTTATCTTTTTGGGTCTCAATCAATGTCATTACATACTGATAGTCTGCTCCATCGCTTACATGGTTATCCAGGAAAACTTCCGGTTGCCAGGTGTTCAAAATCTGCGCAAAGGCTAAAGCATTACGGCTATCGGCTTTGATAAAATCGCGATTCAAATCAAGGTTACGATAGTTGCCCCTAAAACCGTATGCGCGCGGGCCATTCTGGTTAGCGCGTGATGTTGTGCTCCTGTTTAAGCTACCATCAATGTTATACAAGGCAATAAAGCAAAGCACCACATCTTTAGGCAATTCATTTTTCTTTAACAGATCTCGCACCAGCATCATGCTGGCGTCAATCCCATCCGGTTCGCCGGGGTGGATGCCGTTGTTGATGAGCAGCACGCGTTTGTTTTGTTTCTTGATCAAAGCCGGATCAAATACCTTATCTTTTGAAAGCACTATGAGTGTTAGTGGTTTACCGGCATCGGTACTGCCGTAATTAAACAGGCGCATTTGTGGCTGCTGTTTAGCCAGCGCCTGGTAATACGCAATCACCTGTTTATAGGTAGCTGTATAGTTCTTATCGGCACTTTGCTCAAACGGCGTAAGCTGTGCATATGTTGATAGCCCAAACAGAAACAAAGCTAAAAACAGAAAGACTTTTTTCATGAGGTATTATTTACCGGCGATCTCGTCGCGCAGTTTTTTTGGCAAGCCGGCAAGCACCAGGTCGTAAGAATGATCTACCATTTCCTGCAGTTGTTTATTGGTAAGCGAGCCATCGGTACGTACCGTATTCCAATGCTTTTTGTTCATGTGATAGCCGGGTCGTACTTCGGTGAATTGTTCCCGTAGTTCTACAGCTTTTTCCGGGTTGCACTTTACGTTAAAGCTGTTATCTCCCAGGCCGGTTAGTAAAAAAAGCTTTTCTCCAACCTTAAAAACCAGCGTCTCTTCGCCAAACGGAAAACCTTCGGTAACACCAGGCTTAGCAAGGCAATAGTCGCGCAGGTCTTCAATATTCATCTTAGTATCCCCGTATTTCTTTGTCGTAGCTTCTCTCGCCGCCAAGATTTAATTTAAGGCCGATGGTTATCTGCCTGAACTGATCGAGCGAATTATTCTTAAATCTGGTTGGCGGGTCATCATATCCGTCAATACCTTCACCAAAAGTAAGGTTATGCTGATAACCGATATCGATACGGATATTAGGCTGATCGTACCCGTTATATATTTTAAACTCGTAACCAAAGCGTAAGGGCACCATAAAATTAACACCACTATCCTTACCCGGGAAAGCGTAGCTTGGATCGTACGGGCTGGTACGTTGTGCTGTTACACTGTTAAAGATAGCGCCAACACCGCCACCTGCGTAAAAGTTCTTCAGAATATTTAAAATATCGCTTCCCTGGTAATTGATCAATTCTCCTGCTTGTACATCCATGTGGAGCAGCAATGCCTTGTATTTGTTTTCGTACTGGCGGCCATCAACATCTATTGATCTATTGGTGCTACTCCCGCCCGAAAGGGTACCTAACTGTAATTCTAAACCAATTGGCACATACGGGGTAAAAAAGTAGTTGCCTGTTATGGCAAAAGACATATTGCTGTTCTCTTTCTTTAAATCGGCGTAAGCCTGGTTTACGCTGGCGCTTATCCCGATACCAAAAGCAGCATAATTTAAACTGCTTTGCGCTTTTGCCATGCCGAAAAATATTACCGACAAAAGAATTAAAAGATACTTTTTCAATGAATTTGTATGTTTGATTGTTAGCGCATACTAACCGGCTGAATCAAGATTTAGACCAGTCAAAATATTTTACTAATATAAGTTTTCTATGGATTTAAACGCATTTCTAAGTTTTACGGTTACAGATAGATTTTTACGCTACGTAAGAATCGATACGCAATCTGACCCTAATTCTAAAACTATACCCTCTACCGAAAAACAGAAAGACCTGGGCCGGCTACTTGTGAATGAACTATTGGAGATGGGTGTAAGCGATGCACACCTTGATGAATACGGTTATGTTTACGCTACTATACCTGCCAATACTGATAAAACTGACGTAGCTACTATCTGCTTTTGCTCGCACATGGATACCGCACCTGATTGCAGCGGGACGGACGTAAAACCTATCATCCATAAAAACTACAGCGGGGGCGATATTATTTTGCCGGATGATAACACACAGGTATTGAAAATGAGCGAACACCCCGACCTGAAAAACCAGATAGGGAATGATATTATCACCGCATCGGGCACTACACTTTTAGGCGCAGATAACAAAGCCGGAGTTGCCGAAATTATGGATGCCTGTTACCAACTGATCAGTCACCCCGAGATTAAACACGGAACGATTAAAATATTATTTACGCCCGATGAGGAGATAGGTCGCGGTGTAGATAAAGCAGATGTTGCCAAGATTGCCGCCTTTGCCTGCTACACCATGGATGGCGAAAGCGCCGGCAATATGGAGAACGAAACCTTTAGCGCCGACGGTGCCCGCCTTACCATTAATGGTGTAAGCAGCCATCCAGGTTTTGCCAAAGGCAAAATGGAAAGCGCCATAAAAATTGCCGGGCAAATCATCGCTGCCTTACCTGACGGCCTATCCCCCGAACATACTGAAGGCATGCAGGGCTTTGTACATCCTGTTGATTTTGGCGGGCATGTAGAAACAGCAACAATTGATTTTATTATTCGCGATTTTGAGGACGACAATCTGCCGACGCATGCTGATGTGATCCGTAAGGTGGCTGATGAGGTATTGAAACAATTCCCTAACTCCAGCTACACCCTGGAAACGTATGAGCAATACCGCAACATGAAGAACGTGTTAGCTCAAAACCCGCAAATAGTTGAGTACGGCATGGAAGCCATAAGCCGCGCCGGACTGGAAGCTAAACTTTGTAGCATCCGCGGCGGTACCGATGGTTCAAGGCTATCTTTTATGGGATTACCGACCCCTAATATTTTTGCCGGGGAACACGCTTTTCATGGTAAACAGGAATGGGTATCGGTGCAGGATATGCAGAAAGCGGTAGAGACTATTTTGCATTTGTGTGGGGTGTGGGAAGAAAAGAGCCTCACCTAAATCCTCTCCAAAGGAGAGGACTTGGTAAGCATTTTTAGGCTCCCTCTCTTTTGGAGAGGGCTGGGGTGAGGCCATTAATACAACAAATTATCATACGGATACCTTGCTGTGTGCACCTGCTTCACGTAATCATAAAGCAGGTTGCGGAACTCCTCTACATTCTCTTTCTGCGTGGCAGAGATGAAGATAGCCGGGCTGTTGTTCTTAGCCATCCAACTGTGCCTGAAATCGTCAAGCGTTATCGGCTCCTGCTCCACGCTGATGTTATGGTCTTCAGGCTTAAAGGCATCTATCTTGTTGAAAACCGTTATCATGGTTTTATCGATAGCGCCAAGGTCCTTCAAAGTTTCGTTAACGGTGCGGATCTGATCCTCAAAGTTAGGGTGCGATACATCCACTACATGAATCAAAATATCGGCTTCGCGAACTTCATCCAACGTAGATTTAAAACACTCTACCAAATGATGGGGCAGCTTGCGGATAAACCCAACCGTATCTGACAGCAGGAACGGCACGTTCTCTATTACCACTTTCCTAACCGTAGTATCCAACGTTGCAAAGAGCTTATTCTCTGCAAACACTTCAGATTTCGACAGCATGTTCATGATGGTTGATTTACCAACATTGGTATAGCCCACCAAGGCCACGCGAATGAGTTGTTGGCGATTTTTGCGTTGGGTCTCATTCTGTCTGTCGATCAACTTTAAGCGTTCTTTCAGCAACGAGATCTTGTTCAGGATCAAGCGTCTGTCGGTCTCAATCTGCGACTCTCCCGGGCCACGCATACCAATACCACCTTTCTGGCGTTCCAGGTGAGTCCAAAGGCGGGTAAGGCGTGGCAGCAGGTATTGCAGTTGGGCCAGCTCAACCTGGGTTTTAGCCTGAGCCGTTTGAGCCCGACCGGCAAAAATATCCAGGATCAAATTACTCCTGTCCAGTATTTTCACTTGCAGTTCGTTCTCAATGTTACGCAGCTGCGATGGCGACAATTCGTCGTCAAAAACAACCATATCAATCTCTTCAGACTTTACGTAGTCCTTTATTTCTTCGAGTTTACCTGTACCCACGAAGGTTGCACGTTCGGGGCGCAACAATTTTTGGGTGAAAGCCTTTTCGGTTTTGCCGCCGGCCGTCATCACCAGGAACTCTAATTCTTCTAAATATTCTTTTTCCTGGGCCTCGGTCTCGTTCGGTGTAATAACACCCACCAGTACAGCCCTTTCCTGCTTCACAGCAGTATCATAAAATTTTTGTCTCATTCAGTAAACTGATTATGTTAAAGTAGCCTCTCCCCAACCCCTCTCCAAAGGAGAGGGGCTTTAGAAAACTATTCTTTTTAAGTCTCTCCGTCAACTGGCGGAGGAGATTTAGAGGGGGCTCATAACAATTAAACCACAAAGGTACGCATAAAGCTACCTCATTAATAAACACTTGGAAGTGGTTATGTTTCACATAGCAAAAGTGTATAATGTAATTAATGCCCTAAGGCGATATAAGTAAAAACCGTAAAAGAGTTTGCCTTTTTTGGCGATTAGCTGCGGGTTAAGTAGTAACAACAGGTTGTTGTTTATAGATGGGTATTACATGCAGATATTTAAAATACGATACAAATATAAAGGTAAAAGGCTTGAATTACAAGCCTTTTACAAATTCGCGGATAGCGGCACCCGGGTCTGGCTGACGCATAAAATTCTCGCCGATCAAAAATCCTCTAAATCCGGCCTCTTTCAATTCCTTAATCACCTTAGTATTGCTGATGGCACTTTCTGAGATCTTGATGAATTCATCAGGAATATGCTTAGCCAGTTCAAATGAGTTTTCTACCGATACGGTAAAATCGGCCAGGTTACGGTTGTTTACACCGATGGCGTCCAGGTTAGCGTCGATGCTGCGCTGCAGTTCCTCCAGGTTGTGCACTTCTAACAGGACGCTTAAGCCATGGCTTTTAGCAGCTGCTGCCAGATGCTTGATCTCGGCCGGAGTAAGGATAGCGGCAATCAACAATATCACATCAGCGCCAATTGCTTTTGCCTCGAGCACTTGATATTCATCAATCATAAAATCCTTACGCAGGATAGGGATGTTGTTCACCTTGCGGGCGGCGGTAACATCTTTTTGCGCACCGCCGAAGAATTGCTCATCAGTTAATACCGATAAGGCAGAAGCCCCCGCAGCGGCGTAAGCCTGCGTTACATCCTCAACCAATACTTTGTCATTGATGATGCCTTTTGATGGCGAACGGCGTTTAAACTCGGCGATGATGCCTGACCTGTCCGGTGCCAGCAGAAACTCTTTAAATGAATGCGGCGTCCTGTCGAAATATGATGAGGCTTCCAGCTCAGCAACACTTGTTAATTGCTTTGCTGCTGCTACTTCTTTCTTTTTTTGCTCTACTATTTTATCGAGTATGGTCATTCTAATATTATAATCCTATGTCATTTCGAACGATAGTGAGAAATCCTGTTACTCTGTAAGTTCTTACTTTCACAATAACGGGATTTCTCCTCGCTGTCGCTCGTTCGAAATGACAAGAGTGGTTTATATCCTGTTATTACGCGTTCAACCAGTTCTGCATCATTTCCTATCCGTATTCGGTCAATACCGATTCAGGGTGGAACTGTACGCCACGTACGTTGTAAGTTTTGTGGCGCAGTGCCATTACTGAGCCATCCTGCTCATCGATCGCAGTTATTTCAAGCACTTCGGGCAGGTCTTTTTCAACTACCCATGAGTGGTAACGGCCCACCTTAAAGCTCTCCGGTAAGGATTTAAACAGCGGTTCTGAGCCATCGGTCACTTTAATAGGTGTGGCAATACCGTGCATAGGCTGCGGCAGGTTATATAGCGTGCCGCCAAATACTTCCGCAATGGCCTGCTGACCTAAACATACCCCGAACATGCTTTTTGTAGCTGCATATTTTTCTATTACCTGCAACAGCAAACCCGCCTCTGACGGTATGCCCGGCCCCGGTGACAAGATGATATGGCTAAACTGGTCTACATCTTCCAGCTTAAACTGGTCGTTTCTCCAAACCTCGCACTGCAGGCCAAGTTCGGGACTCTAAGCCTCGTGTCCTGAAACACCCTTTATGGGTTAGTCATGTTGTAGGTCTGATGTTTGTAGCTGATTTCGGGCTCCGTTTGAACGTCAACGATCCTACCCATCAACTGTTTC